>JAAERC010000914.1 GCA_024230695.1 Candidatus Zixiibacteriota bacterium | reverse complement strand
TAGAGTTTCAACTATCGCCAAAATTTTGGAATCAAGGCATACTCCAATTCGAGATAAAAATGAAACGCTTCCCCCTGAATTAGAAAGAATTATTGACAAATGTCTTCAAAAAAGCTCGGATGATAGATATCAGGATTCCCGTGACCTCGTGGTTGATCTACGGACACTTCGGCGGCAGTTTGAAAGTGGTATCACTGATACCCGCTCGATTGAAATGGAAGCTTACAGGAAAAAGAAAGGGATGAGCCTTAAAACGAAAGTCATTTCTTCATTTATTGGATTGATCACGATTATTGCCTTGATTTTTGCGATCATGGACAATGCCACAGTAACCGTATCTAGCGGACTTCAAGCCAAAGAAGATGCTTTGGCGATTCTTGGATTTGAAAATAAAACCGGTGACCCGGAACTTGACTGGTTGACAGCAGGATTACCAGAAATCATGATGACCGATCTGGCCCAAAGCGGCGGTGGCAAAGTTATCAGTCGGAATCGTGTTTTGGATTGTCTACCCGATAGGACCGAGGAAAAACCACGTCATCAGGATTGTATTGAGGCGGCCCGGTCACTTGGTGCATCCACTGTTCTTTCCGGTTCATATTATAAGATGGGCGATAAAATCAGGATTGATGCCAGATTAGAAGATGTTGAATCAGGCGAAATATTATTTGGTGAAAAAGTTGTTGGTGAGGATCCATTTGTACTAGTTGACAGCCTGACCAGCAAAATTGCCTTATCATTAAATTCAAAAGACATGATGGCCAACAATGTTGATGTCTCAGCTATTACCTCATCATCGCCAGAAGCGTATAAATATTATATCATCGGAATGGAGAATTTTAATCGGAGTCGCTTTGACGAAGCCAAAATTGAATTTGAAAAGGCAATTGAAATCGACTCGACTTTTGCACTTCCATATATGCGGATAGGAATGGGTTATTCCTTACAGAATCGTGGACAGCAGGGTGTTGCCTATTTTGCGCAAGCGCAACAATATCAGGATAAACTTCCAATAAAAGAACGAAGTTTACTGGACATATATATCAACCTGTGGCTCGATGTTAAATATGATGACGCTGTCGTGAAAAATCAATCCTTTGTTGCCAACTACCCCGATGACAAAGAGGGTCGAACCTTTTATGCTATTTTGTTATCCGTTCTAAAAAAAGACGAAGTATCCGCTTTAGCTCAGCTTGATACGGTTATGATGCTTGATCCTCAGTATTTGCTGGCCCTATCGATGTATATTGAGCTTTATGAAGCGATGGATGAACACCAAAAAGCAATTGAATACGCTCTTAAAATGAAAAATTATTATCCGAATATACCTGAGCCGTATCAATCGCTGATAACATTGTACCATGCTCAAGCGCTTCATGATGATGCCATAAGGATCAGCGAAGAATTGCTGGAAAAATTCCCCGACGATATGGTGGCACCTACCAATATTATATCGTCGAATATTCTTAAAAGGAATTTCGATAAGGCTATGCTTATGGTTGACCTTATTTTGCAAAGACATGACGATGACCCATATGTAATGATTGGCTATTACAATCATCTGGCTAATCTGGCTTTCTGGAAGGGTCGTTTTTTGGAGGGTATAGATTTTCAAAAGCAGGCACTTGAGCAATCTTACCTAACAAACGACAGTATGCGGATTAGTCTTGGGTCAAGCAGAATAGCTCGACATTTATATAAGTTTGGTCTTGTGGATAGTGCCATGGCATATGCCGAAAATGGATACAAATGGGCCAACCGATTTCTATCTCTGAGTTACCCTCTCTTTTTAATAAGACATGACGCCTCTAATGAGGCGATAACTCGTCCAATGTTAGAAACAGGGGTCGAGAAACTTAAGGCCAACTTGCCACAGGAACTTTGGGGCTTAGCCGATTTGATAGAGGCAAGGTTCAACGCCTGCGTCGTTGCTGATACTAATAAAAAAATTGAAATAGGCCAAAAACTGGCTGAAGATTATGGTTCCGACGATGCCGATAATCGCGAGCGTTTGGGAAAGCTAATGGTTTTATCCGGGCGATATGAAGATGGTCTGGCCATGCTGGGACGAAATAATTCAGGTGTTGATGAGACGACTCAAGCAGTTTATTTCCTTTTCAGCAACTATTATATGGGTATTGCTAATGAGGCGCTGGGATATATTCCAGAGGCGATAGCAAACTACGAGGAAGTCCTGAAATACTGGAACAATACTGATTTAGAGTTTGATATGATAAAAGATACCCGCCAGCGACTGGCACGATTGTCATCATAAGATAAATAAAATATGGGACAGATATTCTAAAAAATCTGTCCCATATTGTTCAAGAGATAGGGATTTTATATCCAAACCACACATTCCGGGGCGGGGCCGTCTTTATAGATATTATTTATCAGCAAAACAATATCGAGAATATTGACTAAATAATCATGGTTAACATCGGCCGATTCTAAAGGATCCGGGTCGGGTCCTGCCTTGTAAACATTATTTATCAAAAAGACTATATCAAGAATATTTATCTCGGGTGTACCGTCGATATCACCGCAGGTATAATCACATACATCACCCACATTATTACCATTAATGTCTTCTTGCCCGGGATTAAAATGTTCAGGACAATTATCACAAATGTCGCCAATTTCATCGACGTCGCCATCCTCCTGCCCGAAATTTGAATCATTGGGACAATTATCGCAACCATCTGCCAGCCCGTCCTCATCGGTATCTGTTAAATCGTCAAATCCGGGGCAGACATCGCAATCATTGGGAACAGTATCGCCATCGTCATCAAGATTGTCATTAAAACCGGGACAAAGATCGCAAACGTCACCATTACCGTCACCATCGTCGTCTTCTTGTCCCGAATTTGAAGTGTTGGGACAATTATCTTGATAATCAAGAATACCATCTTCATCAACATCATTAAATGATAAGAAATCAACTCTGGCCCCAGAAAAATTCGGAATGGCCAAAATGTTGTCTCGAATATTAAAATCGGGTCCAGCCGGCTCGATCTGATAATTAGCAATCAATTCAGGTGGTTCCGTAAAGGCAGGCCCATATTTATAGATTCCACCGCCGCTCAGATGTGAGGCCAAATATGTATTTCCCTGATCATCCATAGTTATGCCGTCAAATCGGCCAATTGCTGATGTGGCAACCAAAGTTTTTATGCCATCAGTCATGTTAATCGAGTAAATCGCAGATGGGTCGGCCGTGTACTTACAAACTAGGATCCGATCATTGGTCTCATCATAAAACAGGTCCTGAGGAGAAACGCCTAATCCGGTTGTAAATGTTGAATATGTCTGAGTACTGATCTCAATTTTAAAGATCATTCCTCGAGCAGTCTCGACAACATATAGATTCCCGGAATTATCGGCAGTCATACCGTCCAGATTTCCAGCACCCATAATAGTCATATCCATCACCAACTGATCTGTTGTCAAATCAAAGCCCTTTATATATTTTCCTTCAACCGACGTATAGAAGACATCGCCTGTAATGACATTTCCCAGTGAAAATTCACCCAAGCTGGGCTGGAAGTAACTTTGTGTTACAAAATCTGCTTCAATTTGGATGATCGCGCCATCTCCGGCATTTGAAACCAGATAACGATTATTGAGAGCGTCAAAGGCGGCACTTTCAGGTAAATCGAGAAGATTTTGTCCACTCACCGAAACTGCAAGAATGATTACCAGCATTGTTGTTAAAATTGTTTTTGTCATTATTCCTCCTATGATTTTATTCCAAATTAATTGCTTGTTATTTGCTCTCTGATGTTTGTGGTTCCTGTTTCTATTATTTCTTTCATCGAGTTTGAAAAAATGTTTAGTTATGAAACAATTCACCACTTGCATCACACTAAAAGCTTCATATATTGGAGTAGATTTATTATTGTCACGGCGGAAAATGAATTTAAACGATTTATATAAAAATGCGGAAACCGGCGATAAAAAGGCGGAGGATAAATTATTTCTATATTTATTAGAAAGATTTGGACAATTTGCGAACCGCAGAATATGGGACAAAGAGAACGCAAAAGAAGTGGCTCAGGAAGCTTTGATGCTGATTGCAAAAGAATATAAGTCGATTTCCTTTGAGATAAGTTTTCAGGCGTGGGCCTATAAGGTGTTGGATAACAAGATATTAAACTATATCAAGAAAAGGCGCCAAAGAGGTGATACGGTTGTTACTGTCGCAGATGTTTGTGAAGTCGGCAGTAAGACAATCGATGTTGATCCGGTTCTTCGGACAAAACTTCTTGGCTGTTTGAAAAAAGTTGGTAAAGCCAATCGTCGTCACGCCAGAATAATTGATTTACATTATCTTGGTTATAAAACAAAAGAGATCTGTGAACGGTTGAAATTATCAAGTAACGGGTTTTATATTGTATTACATCGAGCCAGAAAGATGCTCGAACAATGTCTCGAAACCGGAGAAGTGAAATAATGGCCGGATGTATAGACAATCGTTTTGAAAAGATGTTGTATGCCTATGAATTGGGGATGCTTTCCGAAGATGATCGGACTGCTATCGAGATGCATCATTTGGAATGTGACTATTGTTTTGAAAAGGCAAAAAAATTTAATAAATCTGCTCAGCTTATTCAGTGTGATTCATCAGTCCGTGATACAATTCATCAGATAGCCGAATCTGAGACGTCAGAAAAAAAAGAAAATAAGTCAATCGCCGAGAAAAATAGTTGGCCGATATGGATTCGATCATCCCTCGCTGTTGCGGCAGTTTTGGTTATTTTGATTCTTCAACCCTGGAAAATTGAAATCAGTCCCAGACAAGATCTTGTTGCGGCCGAAAATCTACTTATTGTGATGCCATTTAGTACTTTAGTTGATGTCGATAATTCACAAAAATTTGGTGAGATCGTGGCCAATCTTATAATGACTGATTTGTCGGAGTCGCAGGAACTCCAGGTTGTCTCAAATAGACATCTATTTGATATTACCAAGAGGTTGGGCATTGAGGATAGTAATATTTATGACAATGATTTGTCATTGAAGATTGCAAAAGAGATTAATGCCAAATGGGTGATTACCGGAGATATTCTTCAGACTGAGCCGTTTTTTATTGTAACATCAAGAATTATTGAAATTGCCACCGGAAATATTATTACTACCCAAAAAATATCAGGTGAAAAAACAACTTCAGTATTTTCGCTGGCCGACAGTCTCTCGGTTTTAATAAATAATGATATTCCGGTTGAATCCAGTATCCTGCAGACTTCAAATCGGATGGTGGCCGATGTGACAACACATTCTCAAGATGCATACCGATGTTATCTTGAGGGTGTTGATTATAGTAATAGAGCCTACTTTGCTGAGGCAGTTGAGAGATTTGAAAAAGCGATTGAATATGATTCGACTTTTGCGATGGCCTATTATTATTTATCAAACTTAAAGGATTATAAATTAATTCAAAAGGCGGTTGAATATTCTGAACATTCAACACAGATGGAAAAATATTTTATTAACGCAAAATTCGCAATTCGTTCCAGAGATGCTATCAAAGCAATAGAAATTTTACAGGAATTAATAGACAATTATCCTTATGAAAAAGATGCCTATTATCAAATTGGAATTCTCAAATACCGATTAGGTCAATTTGATGAAACTATTGATT
>JAAERC010000913.1 GCA_024230695.1 Candidatus Zixiibacteriota bacterium | reverse complement strand
GCATATTATAATTACAAGTTCCGTAAGCATACCTAATCCGACCCTGGAACGGGTCTTAAACGTTTTTTTTCTATAATAATAATAATAATAATGTAATGTATTGTATAGTATAGTATAATGGTATTAATTAATGAAATTATTACAATGTTCTGTAATAAATACACTTAATACCCCTGCAGGGTTCGGAGAATCATGCTCGACCAAGAGATAATTGAACGATTCGCCGCCGATATGAACTCCCAGGGTTTTCAAGTGATGAAATGTCCCGAATGTTTAGGGGCAATTTGGGTTGAGGGTGATACCGACCCAAAGACCGGAGAAAATACCAATTTGAAATTAATGCGATATTCTACTAAAGAACAATGTAAAAAATGCACAGAACTTCATAATAAGGTGTGTGTTGAAGAATGAGGGTTCTTGATTTATTTTCGGGTTTAGGCGGGGCTTCTCAGGCTTTTGTAAACAATGACGACGAAGTGATAAGAGTTGAAAATAATCCTCGATTATTTCACATTCCTTATACCGAACAATTTGACATAAAATCTAAAAAGTTTGATAATTTTATTATGTCTGAATCAATGAATAAGCACTTTGACTTAGTGTGGGCTTCTCCGCCATGTCTGGAGTTTTCTATGGCTTACAATGCGCCAAAATCGGTTGCCAGGAGAGAAGGAATAGATTTCAAACCTAATATGCAATTAGTTTTACGAGCCAAAGAAATAATAGATTATCTTCAACCTACATATTGGGTTATCGAGAATGTTATGGGCGCACAAGAGTTCTTCAATCCAATTTTCGGAAAACCTACACAAATAATTAATTCATTTTGTCTTTGGGGTAATTTTCCACAAATAATAATGCCTTCAAATTATCACCATCTTAAGCACGATGTAGGCAGTCAAAATCCATTGAGAGCAAATTATAGAGCAATTATTCCGCTTGAAGTTTCAGAACAATTAAGGAGATCAATTTTAGAACAAAAAACCCTGGGGGATTATGTATGAAATTGAGATGCAAACATTGCCAAATAGTGATGGACTTTGAAACATTTGAAGAGATTCAAAAGGAGAATAAAATTCAATGCTGGGTAACTGTCAAAGGAGTTAATCATCATTTTAATCAGTTGGTGATAAAATGAGTCGAATAATTAGAACGGTTTCATTAGACAAACATGCTGATGAATTAGCCTCTAAAAAATCAAATTTTTCTGCATGGGTTAGAAAAGCCTTAGAAGAAGATTATCAAAACGTTTCATTAATTCATGTAACAAAAGCAATTTATGAAAAAGATGGAATATGTAACCCGACTGCATCTCCTCGATGCACTATATGTTACCCCTACGGTAAACCAACGATGCAATTAATTCGTAAGTATAATAGTGAAAAGGGAATACATGGAATCGGTTTGACTTTAGCAAGAGAAAACCTTCTCAAAGATACTAAGAATCATTATGACGGAGTAATACCGATTATTCAGGGAATTCCAGAAGAAAAAGCGCCTTTACCCCCCCCTAAGAGAGAGAAAAAATATGTTAGGCGTTTCTTGAAATGGTTAATTGAATGGATTTAAGTCTATATCACCATCAAAAGGATTCAAGTCAAGATTACCTATTATTTGAGAAAAACCTTCATTTATGTTTTCTCCATAATTTTGAACACCGCTAACAAATGAACCCCCAATTCCTGCAGCATTTTGACCTGCATTTGAAGCCGCTCCAAAAATTGCTTCCAAACCTTCGTAAGTATATTGATTTGCACCTGGTAAACTTTCAATAACCATCTCTGGAATATTATTGTAAAATGAATATGCTTCTCCTTTAGCATCTTCATAGGTGTCCTGGAAATCTCCGATCAAGTCTGAAACTGTATTCTTCGCCAAATCTAAACCTCTTGACCCTAAATCCCATTTGAAGCCCAGATACACGCCGTATAATGATAGCATAGTAGCAACGAAGGAAACATCAGACAAAGCCGCTACAATAGGGTTCAAAACTCTATTAATTGAATAAGCCGTTGAGGTTTGTTCAAGCATTTGTCTCTCAACTTTACCCAGGACATATTCATGCCGAATAATTTTATCAGGTTTCGGCTTAGGCAAAGTTAATCCCGAACCTTATCTTTTTATTGAAATTCACTGAGTAATCTGATGTCGGCATAGTTGATGGCATAACATTTTGAGTTATACTATTAGTTTGCATATTCAACTTAGCACCTTGAGTTATTGACGAATTGAATCCTGTTCCAGTTCCGTCCGTATGAATCCACATCGTAGGACTATTCCCTGCAGCATAATTTGAAGTCCAAACGTAAACCATCCAATACTTTGTCCCTTTAACTACGCTTACTGTAGCTCCAGGAGAGGCGGATAATACTGCCGCCGAATTACAGTTAATATCGGCTTTAGCGCCAATAATTGAATCTGGATAACCTGAGCCTGAATCAGAAAATACAGCAACCTGGAGTATATTCGTTCCACCACTTGTCGAATTTACTCTAACTTCAAAATTTGAAATATTACCAGAAGTAGGCGCTACCCAAGGATAGCACATTATCGCATTAGTTCCTACAGTTGAAGCAGTTTGAGCAGTTCCACCATAAGGAGCGGCATCTCCTGGAACGTATGTATCATTAGAGGCATTGAAAACCGCCCCGAAACCAAAGTCACCAGTTCCACCGCCGCCACCAGATGATGTGAAACCATTCCATTCACCAGCGACGGCCATTCTAGCCAATTGAATTAAAACTACACGACGAAGGTCATCCTCATTAATGCCCTCAACAAATATCTTTTCAGCCGCTCCTTGAAAATCTGCATAACTTAGATTCTCGAGATCTTGAGTTTTCAACAATTCATACAAACGTTTGTCTTTATCAGCATTAGGTAATGGCATTTTTATTCCTCTTCATCTATCCATGTATATGTGGCATCGTTAGAATCTTCAGGATTCACTATTATAACTGCAGGACTCACGATAAAAACCCGACCCAATCACCTTTACAGGCTGTAACTGCAAACTTCAACAATACCAGGCGTCTTAATTCATCTTCATTTAACGCCTCGACTGACAGTGGTTTGCCAATATCCATTACTGTAGGATTGTCTCCTGTAGCAAAAGTCTCTAAAGTTTGATTTTGAGATAATGTATATACTCGTGGCGAACGCTTTTCGGCATTAGGTAAAGGGCACATATCATATCACTTTAATCTATTAAGGCATTTTTTAACAATTTTTTCAATTGCCATCATATCTGATGTAGTAACCGCAACCATACCAATATCTGCAGATTTAGACATATACACTTTTAGAAACTTTTCTTGCGCTTCTCTTAACCTTCTTCGTGCTTGTGCTCTTGTCATCTTACCCATATAATCACCTAATTCTAAGCATTCGTTAATACTGATGCTGTAAAGTTTAGAGCAACTGGAATCATTTCTTGAGACATAAGAGGTTGAACTGAAGCAGGGTCGCTACAAGTGACCGCACCCGCTAAGTTTCCGAGATTATCGAATACTTGAGCGCCGCCGCCAGGAGACTCTATTTTAGCACCATCTATTGAAGTAAAAACGGCTTTGATAATTCTTTGACCTTGCAAAGTGTTTCCAATTGCATTTCCTGTTTGTAAATCCAAAAGTTGAGTCGTTGTTCCAGATGCCGGAGTTCCGATGAAGATTCTATCAACACCCCTGTTTGTGTATACGATAAGGGCGGCATCTCTTTCTGAAGCCGTCAAGGTTAGAACACGAAGAACGTCACCAGGTTGCAGTGTTACAGGCTTACATAAAGCAGGTGTGCTTGATGCTACGCCATTAACGCATACGGGAATAGTCGCTAGGATTAATCCTTGACGAAGAATATAAGCATAGGAAATCCCGTTAAGCGCTGTAATTAATCCAGACACGACACGTGCTCCTGGCATATAGTCGCCGATATCCTGGGCGGTGACGGTGAATGCTGTCGCCGTTTGTAAAGTTGCTTCTGTAGATTCTGCAATTTCGCTTGAAAGTGGTATTTTTCGACCATCAGCACAGTTTAAGACGCCTGTTACAGTGTTTGTTGCCATAATTACTCAACTCCTAAAGGCGGATGCCCCTACCTAATGCAGGTCTAACCAAATTACGGTTAATATTATTGATCGGCGCTCTTAAAAGCCTACGTCCTATCTTAAATCCGACTGAAACTCCAAACGCTTGTGCTGCCATTGGCACTAGATTTGATTGAAAATTATTTGCCATTACTGAGACTGCTTGTCCTGGTTGCATCATCATATCATTAAGAGAGATTTGAGAAGCGCCCGACCATGTTCCAGGAGTATCAACTATAATTCCGCCGAAGTTTTCAGTTCCGCCGCTACTGTAAGTTAAGTCTCCAGTTCCCGTAAAGAAGTCCCAAACTCCCCCGCCCGTGGTGCCTTGTGCTAATATTTGAGCATAGGTTAAAGATTCTAGGGCATTTAATACGCTAAATGAGCGTGGACTTCTTCGGGGCTTTGATTTTTTACGAGCCATGAGACCAGGTCTGACAAAATCTCGCTATTAATCCTTCTTAATCATTTTTTGAAATTGACCGTTGTTTTCTCTTAATTGAATGGGTGTGTTTCCTGGAGCTCCAGGAGACATTCGCATTTGAATCATGTTTGCGATTGCTGCTTGAATAGGATTGATCGGTTCAACCCCAGATATTCCCATATTTTGCATAACTCCGGCTATTTTTGAATCCAAATCTTGAGCCAAATATTCTCCAGATTCTCTTATTTCTCGATTAATTTGAGCCAAACCCCAAATAATGACGAATATCTCAATAATAGTGCATATTATAATTACAAGTTCCGTAAGCATACCTAATCCGACCCTGGAACGGGTCTTAAACGTTTTTTTTCTATAATAATAATAATAATAATGTAATGTATTGTATAGTATAGTATAATGGTATTAATTAATGAAATTATT
>JAAERC010000912.1 GCA_024230695.1 Candidatus Zixiibacteriota bacterium | reverse complement strand
TTGAGAAAATAAAGGAAGCAGTGCTTCAATTTCCAATCTGCTGTAGCATCTCTCGAGCTGGCTGATAATTTGGACTTATTTTCAGTAGTTCATTTAAATATTTCTTAGACGAATCAACCGGAAAATTGTATCTGCGAAATGTTATTGCAAGATTCATATATGCCTGAGCAAATGTTGGTTCGGTTTCAATTGCTTTTTTATACAACTCAACTGCTTGTTGGGGATTCTGATTGCCAAAATAATTATTCCCCCAATTGACATAATCAGCCGCCGACATTTTCTCTAATTGGGAACCGGTTACAAACATCTCTTCGGCTTTATCAAAAACTTTTTGCCTGCTATATAATGATCCAAGCCGGAAATATGCCAATCCTCTGTCGGGAGTTGATTCTTTAGCCTGTAAAAAAGTAAACTCCGCTTTAACTAAATCATTTTTGGCCAAATACAAATTACCAAGATTGATATATGCAGTGTATAAATCGGGTGAAATATTTATCGCTTTTTTGAAAAACTTTTCGGCTGATTCAAGATCACCGCGCGCCTGAAATGTCAATCCGGCATTGTTATATGCATTACTGAATTTGGGGTCAGACTGGATCGTCTTTTGATAATAAACCAATGCCGAATCATATATTTTTAAGCGATAATAAATATATCCCAGGTTATTCAAAATTGTCGGTGAGTACGGATTACTTTTTAGCGCTTCAATATATTCCAACTTCGCCGATTGTAAATCGTTTTGTCGTTCATATGTTATCGCTTGATTAAAATGTATTTGCGACAAATTCTGAAAACCGATATCAAAATATGTTCTATTTGAGAAATTCAAGCATACTATAAATATTGAAAGATAAATTATCAGCTTTTTCCATTTTTTACTTTTGTATAAGAGGAAAAGAGCATAAGCTCCCGCAGATGAAAACAACAGCATAAATGGTATCACCGGAAGTCTATGCCGAGCGGTCACCAAAAAGAGAATCACAGTTGGGATGTACCCAACAATCATTATAAATAACAAAGCCAATTCGCTGCGACGTTTCCATTGTGCCATAACTCCGATTATTGCCAGCGGGAAAATAAGCCCAAATGGAAAGTAAAGCGGCGTTTGCCAAAGCAATATTGAAAACAAAGATGAATAATTACGGCTGAAATAAATATCGGCATTGTCTGAATTTTCAAATCCGACTAAAAAGTAAATTAGCTTCTTAAATGTAATTGAAATAAATTTGCCGGGGTTACTGATAACATAGTTGATTGCTTTTGTTGTCCAAAACGATGATTCCTCAGACGCGCTCAATTTGGTCCCGGTTTCATTTTCGGCCGCTTCTCTTGTCGCAACCGCAAATTGACTCCATGAAATCGATTCATCGAGCCGTACTTCCGGCATCAACATCGTCAGACCTTCGGTATCGGGATTGTTGCCGATATACAGATTTACTCCGCCCTGCGATGATATCAAGATAGTCTCGCCGGTTACCACATAATTTCGTGCCGTCACGGATAAAACTGGAACAAGTATCCCCAGTAGGTAAACAAGCGGAATAATATATTTTTTGCCGCCGGCTAGTTTTCTGAATCCAAAATATATCCAAAGCATAATCAATGGTGCCAGAAGTAAAATATTCGGACGGGCGATAGCGGCCAAACCAAGGCAGATACCGGCTTGTACCCAGGCGCGGATATCGGTTTGGTTTTTTATAAGTATCAAATAATAAAACGATGCCAATAAGAGGAAAATATAAAGCACTGGAATCAGGAACATCGTTTCGTAAAAAATAATTGTCCCATAAGCGGCATACGCGAATCCGGCGATAATGCCAACGACACGTGAAAACATTTTATGACCAATAGCATAAACCAAAATTGCCGAGCATGAACCGATAATTATCTGCAAAAACCGTGTCCAGAAAATCGAATCTCCTGCAATCTTATAAATCACAGTCAGAAAATATGGATAGAGCGGTCCCCTGAAATATGCTTCATCACCCCAAAAATTTCCACTAAAAATCTCTTTGGCCCAGTTCAGATGCCAGAGCTCATCAACCATCGGGAACTCAAACGATGGGTTGCTTTGAGATTGAATAAGATAAATTAAACGTAAGAAAAAGGCCGCCAGAAATATGACCAGCGGCCATTTATTATCGGTTAGAAAACGTTTCATCAATCAG
>JAAERC010000911.1 GCA_024230695.1 Candidatus Zixiibacteriota bacterium | reverse complement strand
GCAAATGGCATATGATCCTCTGACTCCTGAAATTACAAAAAAGTTGGCCTATTCGATTATGAGTGAAAAGCAGAGACTCAAATTTGAAACCAATTCTGAGTTAGATCTTTCTTTTGGAATTGAAAATATGAGTCGTTTTCGCGGAAATGTATTTGTTCAACGTGGAAACGTCGCGGTTGCTTTAAGACGAATACCGTATGAAATTATGACCTTTGACGAATTGGGATTACCAAAAGTAATTGCCGGTTTTTCACAATTACAGCGTGGATTGATTTTAGTTACCGGACCAACCGGCTCCGGCAAATCAACCACTTTGGCCGCAATTATTGATAAAATCAATCGTGACCGTCAGTGTCATATCATAACCATTGAAGATCCTATTGAATATTTACATCGTCATCAACAGTCGATAATAAATCAGAGGGAAGTACATAGCGATACAAACTCTTTCTCTTCGGCTTTGAAGTATGCCTTACGAGAAGACCCCGATGTTGTTCTTGTAGGTGAGATGCGTGATTTGGAGACGATTGAATCGGCCTTGACAATTTCAGAAACCGGTCATCTGGTTTTTGCTACGTTGCATACTAATTCCACCGCCGAATCCATTAACAGGATAATAGATGCATTTCCCACCAATCAGCAGGATCAGATCAGGGTATCATTGTCATTTTGTTTGCAGGCCGTAGTATCCCAGAGTTTGATTCCCAAAATTCCAAGCGGCCGTATTATGGGACTTGAAATCATGACGGTAACACCGGCAATCAGGGCATTGATCAGAGATGATAAGGTTCATCAGATTTATAGTATGATTCAGTCGGGTCAGAAATATGGTATGAAAACCATGAATCAATCTCTGGCTGAACATTATAATACAGGTAAGATCAGTATAAATGACGCGATGAGTTATAGCGGTAATATACAAGAGCTAAATGAGATGTTAACCAATTCAAAAACACCCGCGGTTGTGTAGCCTTTTATGGAGAGGTAATAAATTATGCCAGTATTTGAATATAAGGGAAAGACTTTGGCGGGAACGGCGGTTCAAGGTGAACTGAATGCCTCCAATAGAGAAGAGCTGGAGCGGTTATTGAGGCAAAATAAGATAATGGTCACCAACGTCCATAAAAAGGCGCCGGAGATCAATATTAAAATTGGAACCGGTGTTAAGAAAATTGATATTTCCCGGTTTACACGACAGTTCTCAACAATGATTGGTGCCGGATTACCAATGGTGCAATGTTTGGAAATACTTTCAGCTCAAACGGAGAGCAAAGAACTGCGGACTATTATTGTTCAGATCAAAGAATCGGTCCAGAGCGGTTCGACTCTTTCTGACGCAATGGCCAAACATCCTAAAATTTTTGATCAGCTATATACTAATATGGTTGAGGCCGGCGAAATGGGTGGAGCTTTAGATACTATTCTAGTAAGATTAGCCGTTTATCGCGAAAAGGCTGATGCTCTGGTTCGGAAAGTTAAAGGTGCGATGGTTTATCCGGCGGTGGTTATGGTTGTTGCCACCGGTGTTACGATCGGTATGTTGACCTTTATTGTACCGGTTTTTGCCAATATGTTCGGAGGACTTGGTGCCGAACTCCCGGGGCCGACCAAATTTATTTTGAATCTGAGTAATTTTCTTCAGGAGCAATTTTTGGTCCTTACTCTTGGTATCGCGGCTTTCGCTACGGCGTTTGTTCTTTGGGTGAGAACAGAGTCAGGGCGAGAGATATTTGATGCCGCCTTGCTGAAGATCCCCGTTATGGGTGATATGGTTCGTAAGGCCAGTGTTGCCAGATTTACCAGAACTCTGGGAACTTTGTTATCATCGGGTGTGTCGATCATAGATGCCATGAATGTTACTGCTAAAACGGCTGGTAATACGGTTGTTTCGAAGGCGATTAAAAAGGCCGTTGTGGCTATCGCCGAAGGTGATACAATTACCGGTCCTCTTAAGGATTCCGGCGTATTTCCTCCAATGGTAACACAGATGATATCGGTTGGTGAAAAAACCGGCGGCTTAGATGATATGTTAACAAAGATTGCTGATTTTTACGATGAAGAAGTTGATGCGGCCGTTAGCGCCATGACATC
>JAAERC010000910.1 GCA_024230695.1 Candidatus Zixiibacteriota bacterium | reverse complement strand
TTCGACTCCCTCTTTTTTCAATAACTCATTTAACTGCTGATAAATCAGTTTGGTTCCTTTTTTAAATGACTTAACATCAGAATTCTGCGATGATTCAAGAGCCCGTTCAAAATTATCAATGACTTCAAGCAACGGAGATAACAGACTTTCGCGAGAAGATTGGATCATGGATTCATAAAGCCGGGCATTCCGTTTTTTGTAATTATCAAACTCAGCGACCAACCGGAGATAACGATCTTCCTGTTCTCTTATTTTTGTTTCAAGATCTTCAATTATTTTTTCAGGAGTTTTCTCTTCCGGTTCAGCCTCTGGACTTTCTTTTGATTTTTTTTCAGAGTCCTCGACCTTTTCCTCAGAATCCTCATTGATCTCAATTTCTATTGCCTTTTTATCTTTATCTTCTTTCATATCTACTTCGCCTGTAAAAGTCCTAATTATTTATCTGAAAGGGCATCGGTTAATGATCTTGCCGTATATTGAACAATCGACACCAGTTTTGAATATGGCATTCTTGTTGGTCCAATAACTCCAATAGTTCCTGATATTTTACCAATTTTATAACTTGAAGTAACCAGCGAACAATCTCGTATTTCACTGATCGTGTTTTCATTACCAATTGTAATAATGATCCCCTCACCGGTTGCCTTGGATTCCATAAAACTCTTAAGGGCTTTTTTTTCTTCGAGAAGTTTGATAATATCTGTCAACCTCTCGCGATCGGCAAATTCCGGCTGAATTATCAGATTATCAGTTCCGGTTATATGAAGCTTATCTTTCTGTTCGCCGCTCCAAATCTCAGCATCGGAGTCAATAAACATCTTAATCAATTTGGGTGCACAAGCAGTATCACTCAATCGATCAGTTAGTGTGTTTTTAATCTGCCCCAGAGTTAAGCCAGCTAAACGCTCATTTAGAACCGATTCCATCATTCTTAATTCAGAGATTTCGATTTTTGATTCAACTTCAAGTAGTATTGTTCTGGCCAATCCTGATTTAACTGCTACCACCAATAATATTTTTCCGTCAGCCACCGGAATTAAATCTATCCCGGTTAGAACCCCTTTTTCAAATTTTGGTGAAACTGTTATCCCAAGTTGATTAGTGATCTCTCCGAGAACCTTACTGGCCTGTCCCAAAATTGTATCGATTCCACGATTGGCGGGACTTGAGATCATTTGTTGGATAATTGTTTTTTCCGCCGCTGACAGTGGTGCCGGTTTCAGTAACATATCAACAAAAACTCGATAACCGGCATCGGTTGGTACCCTGCCCGCCGATGTGTGCGGCTGACTGATCAGGCCCATTTCCTCAAGATCCTGCATCGTGTTCCTGATCGTGGCCGGAGACAGCCCCATAGAATACTTATTGGCTATCACCCTCGACCCAACCGGATCGGCCGTTTGGATATAATGATCGATCAGATTTTGAAGAATGTCTCTTTCTCGATCACTTAGATTTTCAAATGCCATCTTACTTCTTTAAATCCAACAACTTAATCTATTTTTTCACTACCCATCTGGAGACCAATTGGCAATCCCCTCGTTCGAGTGCTAATAAAAAGAATTAGTTATACAAGTCAAGCATTAATTTTATTCAATTAAACGAATTATTAAAGAATATTAGCGGTTTATTGAGTTGACCGTCGAATCATTGGGAGATTGCTGAAATTGATTCAAATCGGGAGTTTGAATCTGCGAATTATCTTTCTTTCTATTTTCTGTTTTTTTCTCCGCACGATCATCTATACCATTATTATTATGATCAATAAAGTTATCATATCCGGCGGGATTTTTTTGATTTATGCTCTTATCAGGTGTAGTCCCGGCGTCACCAGATGAATCACCGGGCTTAATATCTTGTTCAGTGTCTGATGTTTTCGTTTTTATAGTATCCTTTTCAATCGTGGCAAAAGCAAACCCGCAGATCAGGAAAGAAAACATCAGGAGAAGTGTAATTTTTTTGTTCAGCCAATTCATATAAATACCTTATCAAAATCTAACTCCTTTATTTGTTATCGTCAACAAATAATTTAAATCTATCTTCTCCCCCGCGAAGATTTCTTTTCATTATTACTGCTGTCTGACTGACTACTTTTACTCGATTTTGATTTTGTCGAACTCGAGGAGGACGATCTTTTACCAGCCGATGAGCTCGATGATTTACTTGAACTCTGCTTTTTGACCTGCCCTGAATTGCCCGATCTTGATTTTGTGGCCGATTTCTCTTTTCGTGATTTGCTGGTTTTATTTATTTTGGATGACTTCGTCGAACTTTTCTCATTTTTAGTCGACCGTTTTCTTTCTGATTGATATGTCGATGATGACTTTCCACTTTTACTCTTATGGCTATCATAAGTGCTGGTTCCAGATGATCTCCTCGATTTCATACTTTTCATTCTTGTTGAGGTAGTTTCACTACCATCCCGTGATACTCTATTTTTGTAAACCGAACCACTCGATTTATTTGTTTTTCTTGATTCCCATACTTCCTTTTTGGCTCGCTTCTTAGACACGTAATCGGGATAACCATTTTTTGAAGGATCAAGATAGGCCTTCTTCCGAACATCTCTATATTTCGATTTAACACCGGCTCGTGTTTTAATTATTGTGTTATCAAGAACAACCGATTTTCGCCTGAAAACATTCACTCTGTCTTCCCAGCAATATCCATAGCGGTCATAGATCGTAATATAGTGCCAGCCATAATAAATTCTCGGAATAAACAATGGCGCAATTCCCCAATAAACACCATCAATATAAATTGTTGCTCCCCAGGGATAATCGACATAGATCATACCGGTCATATTCCAATCATTATGATGATAATGATGGGTCGGGCGATAATATTCCTCATGCCACTCATTTACTGTAAAGAGGGTCATATCAAAGGCCAGCGAACAACCATTATCGCAGTCAAAATAAACGGCATTAATATAATCAAGAAAATCAAGCGGGTCACCTTCGGCGACCAGATCGTATCGACTACCCCAATCAGGAATCGGAATTGGGGTCCGTGATGCTACAATCTGAATATACTCGATCCCCTCGGGACCACGGACAGTTAAATC
>JAAERC010000909.1 GCA_024230695.1 Candidatus Zixiibacteriota bacterium | reverse complement strand
CAAATCGGTCGGCAAAGATTCGACCTCGGGACATTGGGAGATCGGAGGAGTTATTCTGGATAAACCATTGCCAGTTTATCCAAATGGATTTCCAACTGAGCTTGTCGAAGAATTTGAAAAAGCTATAGGTCTTAAAATTATAGGAAATTACGCGGCCAGCGGGACCGAAATAATTAAACAATTTGGTGAGCAACATATTAAATCGGGTAAAATCATTTTATATACATCAGCGGATTCTGTTTTTCAACTTGCGGCGCATGAAAATACTATTCCAATAAAAAGATTATACGAAATATGTCAAATCGCTCGGGAATTGTTGACTGGTCAGCATGCGGTTGGGAGGGTTATTGCTCGTCCGTTTATCGGTCAGCCGGGCGATTTTATCAGAACATCCAATCGCAAAGATTTCTCACTTGAACCAGCGACAGATACAATTCTTGATAAATTAACGGCCAAAAAGATTCCAGTGGTTTCAATCGGAAAAATATTCGACTTATTTGCCGGACGCGGATTCAGCAAAGCAATTAAGACAAAAAATAATGATGATGTTATGGCAAAAGTGATTGACGAAATGTCCAAAACAGATTATGGTTTGATCTTTGCCAATCTGGTCGATTTTGATATGCTCTGGGGGCACAGAAATGATGTT
>JAAERC010000908.1 GCA_024230695.1 Candidatus Zixiibacteriota bacterium | reverse complement strand
TAAAGGTTGGAATATTTGAAGATGAATATCGATTAAAACGATTGATAGACTATCTTCCTCAAACTATAGTAAACAAATTAAGACTGGATTACTTACCTTACGATTCGCTTCTTAATGATTGGTGAAAAGAACTTTTAAAATGGTTTAGCATTAGGAAATTTGATATATCGAATAAACTGGTAAACATTTTCGCAAAGAATTGCATGAGTACGAATGGTTATAGAGCTCAAATAACTTTTACCGACATCAAAGAGGGAAAAAACATACACATAATGACTTTTCAAAATTTAACCTATGAGGAAGAAAAAACCCAATTAATTCTACCAAATGATGATGAAGAATAGACGACCACGGTGGATATCCCGAATACTAAATATAGACCGGTTTACGAACCTGCCGCCGCCGCCGCCACCGCAACTAACCATATAGACCCATCATTGGGAGGGGGGAGGGGGGAAGGGTAGCCTACGACCGCGAGAGTGCCGCAATCATCAAAATATATTCTAATAGTAGTAAATGATGATAAACATTATCCTACGTTGACGAGTTTAACGATATGAAAAGGAAATAAAAGTTTCATCATATACCTACCTGCGATAATGGACCAGAATAAAACTGCATATGTGGGTTATAGTAAACCAAGAAAGTGGATCGCAGCGATCAATGTTTCGGAGGGAAATAAATTGGAACTTCCTTTGGAATTAAGTAAAAACTTACACTCATACAAATTGGCATTAATCAATTACTCTATATC
>JAAERC010000907.1 GCA_024230695.1 Candidatus Zixiibacteriota bacterium | reverse complement strand
AGGGGAGAAGGCTTTCCGGATTGGACTGGTGAATGATTGTGTTGCATATGATAATATCGATGAGACAATAGATAAACTTATTGCTGTCATAAAAACATCCGGACCCGAAGCGGTGGCGGTTGCCAAACAATTATGTTCATCGGTGCCAAAGATGTCACCAGAGGAGTACAAGCCGTTTACCGCAGAGATGATCGCAAAATTAAGAGTGTCTGATGAGGGTCAGGAAGGGATGAACTCCTTTCTTGAAAAACGTAAACCGAAATGGTCAAAATAGAATTATAGAAGAATGTCAAAAAAACTTTTCAACAAAATATTAGTATCTAATCGTGGTGAGATTGCCGTACGTGTGATAAACGCCTGCAGGTTGCTGGGGATACCAACCCTTGCGATATATTCCACGGCTGACAAAAACGCTGTGCATGTAAAATCGGCCGATGAGGCTGTAGAGATAGGCCCGCCGGCTCCAAGAGAATCGTATCTTAATATCAGCAAAATTATTGAAACCGCTTTGCAGAATAATTGTGACGCGATTCATCCGGGGTATGGTTTTCTTGCGGAGAATCCGGATTTTCCAGATAAGTGCAAAGAAGCCGGAGTTGTTTTTATTGGTCCCTCGGGCGAGTCGATGCGACTGATGGGCAACAAAGTGCAGGCTCGTATTAAAATGGCCGGTGCCGGTGTACCGCTTATTCCGGGAATGAAAGCGGCCGGAGCAACCTTGGATGAATTTGAAAAAGCGGCAGATGATGCCGGTTATCCCGTTTTGATTAAGGCGGCCGCAGGTGGTGGCGGAAAAGGGATGCGAGTTGTTAAAGATAAAAAGGATCTAAAGGATTCAGTCGAGGCGGCGAAACGTGAGGCAAAAAATGCCTTCGATGATGATACCGTTTATCTTGAAAAATATATTGAAGACCCTCGGCATATTGAATTTCAGGTTTTGGCTGATAGTTTTGGCAATGTGATTCATCTGTATGAGCGGGAATGTTCGATCCAACGGCGCCATCAAAAAATTATTGAAGAAACACCATCAATTGCTGTCACTCCTGATATCCGGAAAAAGATGGGTGAGGCGGCGGTCAAAGTCACCCAGGCGGCTGATTACGTTAATGCCGGAACGATTGAGTTTCTGCTTGATAAAAATGGCGGGTTCTATTTTCTGGAGATGAATACTCGTGTGCAGGTGGAACATCCGGTTACCGAGATGGTCACGGGAGTCGATCTGGTTGCCGAGCAGATAAAAATTGCGGCGGGTGAGAAAATCTCTGAGTCGGCGATAAAAGCCGTTCAAACCGGTCACTCGATTGAGTGTCGTATCTATGCTGAGGATGCCGAGAATGGTTTTCTGCCATCATCAGGGAAAATATTATTTTATAATGAACCGGCCGGCCCTGGAATCAGAGTTGATACCGGCGTTACCGGCGGGGTTACAGTCGGGGTAGAGTATGATCCAATTCTGGCTAAACTGATTGTTCATGCGCCTGATCGTGATTTGGCCATATCCAAAATGATCAATGCCTTAAAAGATTATAAAATATTGGGAATCAGGACATCACGAAAATTTATGATGGATGTCCTTGAGCATGCCGAATTTAAGGCTGGCCGGACCTATACCGATTTTATTGACCGGAATATGGGTGACCGAGAGGTTGATACTGAGCTGGTCGAACTGGCCGCGGCTGTATCATCGGCGGCGATGATGTCTAAATCAGCTATATCATCTGGTAGTTGGGACCAAAAACAGGCTAGCCTGCCCTCGGTGTGGGAGATGATTGGGAATTGGGAAATCGGGATGAGGATATCAAAATGATAAATGAATTTGTATATGAAGATGAACTGATTGAAACATCGAGTGAATTTAAAAACGACAAAATCGAAATTTCAATCGGCGAAAATAAATATTCGATAACCCCATCGGGTGCAAGTAGTTACTCTGTCGAGTTCAATGGTGCAAAAGTATCAGCTTGTTGCATTGTAAAAGATAATAAATCGTATGTTGATATAAACGGTGTTTTGCTTGAACTGGCTATTCCATCGGATGATAACGGATTTGGTGGTGGTGCCGGAAGTGTTGGAGAAAAAGATAAAGTCTTTGCGCCGATGCCCGGTAAGGTCGTAAAGTTGCTGGTTAGTGAGGGTGATGAGGTCACCAAAAAGCAACCGCTGGTGATTGTTGAGGCGATGAAGATGGAAAATCAGGTCAACTCACCATCAGATGGCAAAGTTAAGAAAATTAATTTTTCTGATGGTGATCAGGTCGATACTGACACGCCGATTATTGAATTAGATATTGAAGAATGATATTTAAGTTTTACCCATTTAAAAAAGCCGGGTCAGGTCGACCCGGCTTTTATTTTTTGCCTATTAATATAAAAATCCGGTAATACCTATACCAAAATAAATCGTGGTTGTGTTGAAATCGTTTCCATATGAGGTTCTGAAAACTCTGAATTGGAATTCGCTTGATAACTGTTCTGACATCATCTGATTAAAACCTAAAACTCCGCCGAATTGAGTCAAATTATCATCACTTCCAGATTCCCCAACAAATGAGACAAATGCACCAAGATAAGGATACATCGATCCTTTGATTTCAGGATCAATATTATTGGCGTTAAAATAATATCGTAGTTCAGGTCCTATTCCAAATGCCGTGACGCTTGCCCCCCCGGAGGACATTGATAATAGAGATACAGTTCCCCCCATCATAAATCCGGGTGATACAAAATAACCAAAAGTAGGCATCAGGGAAATTGTCGTTAACGAACTACCTTCGGCGCTTTCAATTGACAAAAAAGCACTGCCGCCAATTATTGTACTTCCCATATCAATT
>JAAERC010000906.1 GCA_024230695.1 Candidatus Zixiibacteriota bacterium | reverse complement strand
GTAGTAAAATCTCCGGTCAAACTATCTTCAAATTGGTAATAATCAACTGAGGAATAATGCTGAGGATCAAGATCGGATAAAAATATTTTCCAGCCCAGACTTCCTGCCGGGCTTATCGCTAAACCATGCTCCGAGGCAAGATATATAGTATCATTCAAAATTTCAATCGCGTTAATATCCATATTATTGAAATTAGCTGCCGATTGGCCAGTGCTATCATAGATCCCAAGTCCGGGAATTCTTAGCCAGTTAATTCTATCGGGAGAAGTGGTTAAATAATTATGACCGACCGCATAAATCATAGAATCAACAAATTCGATATCAAATATCTGTGACCCGGATTTTGAACCGTCAATATCCCAAGTAGCGCCAAAATCCATTGAATAAAAAAGCCCATATTCACCAACAGCCGTATCTAAAGGATACTGAATAGTCCAGACAGCAGTTGAATCATAAATATCATCATCACCATAATATTTCTGGACCTTGACTTTTGCCGCGCGCCCTCCGGTTGTAGGAGTATCGGTGAAAACAATATTGGTGTCATCAACAATCGCGGCATCATTTTCAAGATCAAGGGTCAACCTAACCAGTCCTGAATCGGTCCCGACCCAAAGATAAGCCGAATCAATATCCAACGAATGAACAATATTACGTCCGCTGGTGGGATCGGCATCAAGAGCAATCGCCGCCCAGCTGTTTCCTGTATCAATAGTTTTATACAAGCCGCCCTCAAATCCGGCCATAAAGACAACATCATCAACTGAAACAAAATCAACCGGATACTTATTCGCGCCGATCAAAGCATCAAGTCCAGTATAGGTAGTATTAAATGTTAATCCGGTATCATTAGAAATCGCCAGCCCGCTACCCTCTCCATCAAGGCTATCAAGAGTTCCGACAAATAAACGTCCTCCGGCAAAAAATGCCGATGAAACAGCCATCCCCGGTAATCCATCGACCATCATAGTAGAAATGAAATTTTCCCGAGAATTAACGAAGTTCATCATGGTCAATCCTGAATCTCCACAGATAAAAAGAAATCCTTCGGCTGAATACAGGTTTTTTATGTTATTGGAATTGAGTCGGGCATAGTCAGGGGCATATAAATATCTCATTATTCCATTGGCTGTCCCTCCCCAAACCTCAATAGAATCAGTATGAGAAACATCAACTGCCGATGAGAAATAATGATTTGTATGTTGATTAAGATCCTCTCTGTAAACCGAATCACTTATGGAATAATAGATATTCCTCCAGGTTGCACCATTATCAAAACTGCCAAACAAACCTGAGACCATTGATGTAAAAAATATCAAAGAATCATCGCCGGTCATATCGTAAACCGGGTTGGCATACTGATAGGCAGAATCAATCAATAATGAATCCCAGGTAAATCCATCATCATCGGTAAATGCGAGATAAACACCGGAATCCGGGTTCTCAGGAGTAACTAAGCCAAGCCATAATCTGGAACCATCTGAATAAATAGACGCAATATCATGCGAATACAAACCATTGGTTGTATCATAATATTGCCAGGTGTCACCTTCATCTTCTGTAAAGGATAATCCGCTTCCGGTAATACACCAAATACGACCATTATGTAGAACATAATCAATAACCGTATTATCGGGAAAACCTTCCCAGGGATCATCAAGAAGTTCAAAACTGGCACCAAATGCGCCAATGGGTAAAATCCCTATCAGCACAATAGCCAAAAGACAAACAATACAAGATGTTTTTTTAATCAATTTTATTTCCCATATCCTCTAATTAGTTACACTTCAATCGACCTCAAAAATAGCCAATAATTAAATGAAGTCAAGTATAATAAACAACATTCGATACTATCATTTTCTACAACATTATAAATAATTGGTTCAATTTATTTTCTGACCTGTATAATAAAGCACAGGTTTTCTTGTATCAAAATTGATTGACAAAGGTGCGTCACTTTAGTTTCTTAAGACGATAGAAGAGATTTGAAAAAAATGCAGAAAAACGCCATAAAATAGGAATTTATTTATGAAAAAGCTCTTTCCATTAGTCGTAATTACCGCCATGGCAGGATTGATAATTTTGGCTTTACTACCCGGTTGCGATGAATTAGTGACCAATGATAATTACTATTATGATACGCTTCGAATTGATGGCACAATTCATGAAGCAGACACGACCTGTGGTATTTGTCATAATGATAAAACCGATTCTATTACAATTGCGAAACGACAATGGGAATTTTCCGCACATAGTACCGGTAATTTAACCGATTATGATTTTCTTGGAGAGAATACGGCTGTATGCGGACCAGAATGTCATACAAAAGAGGGATATGTTCAATATCTTGCTGATTTGACCACCGGCACCGTTTATTTCCCGACAGAAATCGGATGTTTTGCGTGCCATTCTCCCCATGAAAACAAAAATTTTTCATTGCGT
>JAAERC010000905.1 GCA_024230695.1 Candidatus Zixiibacteriota bacterium | reverse complement strand
GTAAGATCATCGACATTAACAAAGTGCCCTTTTAAATTGATTTTGAAAACAGGGCAACGGTTAGCTTCTTTTATTATCTGCTTAGGATCAGTAGTGGCTACATTCATTATTACTATCTTTTAAATACCTTAAATTTTCTTATCAGCCTTTCTGTTTGGACAACCACAAGGTACACTCCCGATGCAACTTTAAGTCCGTCGTTATTTTTGCAATCCCAAACAACAGTTGCGGTTATCTCATTATAATTATCGGTAAATTTATCCCAAACTTTCTCTCCATTTACGGTATGAATCGATATTTCTTTTAGTAGGCCATCATTAGGTCCAATAAATATTGTCAATGAATCCGAAAATGGATTGGGACCGACCGCAATTTGGGCCTGAGAAACTATTGTTAATGAAACATCTAATATATATGAACTGACTCCAAAATCTGCCTCAATCTGAATAATCCTACTTCCTATTTCATTGTTTGGAACCAGATATCGGAGAGTCGCCGTTCTATCTTCATTATCAGTAAAAACAGCATTTTCCGGTAAATTGTTTGCAGAAAAAACCGGAGTAGAATCGGGCAAACCGGTAACTGAAAAAGTAATATCAAGAGAATCTCCGACCGATAATATAATCGGATCAACCGGATTGATATACAGAAGTTCAGCGGCCTCAAAAGCATCAGGAAGCCCATATCCATACAAATTATCAGGATTTTCATATCTATTGGCCGATTCAATCATCGCCTGTCGTAATTCCATCGGTGACCAATCAGGGTGAGACTGCAAAAGTAAAGCGCCGGCACCGGCTGCCAACGGAGCGGCAAATGATGTTCCGCCAACATAAGCATAACCGCCAGAATTTGACACCGCATAAACAAGCACGCCCATCGAGACAATATCAGGCTTAATTTGGCCATCAAAAGTCGGTCCGGCACCAGACGTACCTGCGAGAACCCCCTCGCTATTGACCGAACCTACCGCAATAACCGAATCACCATCAGCCGG
>JAAERC010000904.1 GCA_024230695.1 Candidatus Zixiibacteriota bacterium | reverse complement strand
TCACAGATAAATAAGCTTGCAGAAAATATGACAAATAATTCCTACAGGGAATATCTTCTTGATGTAATAAAAGAGGTGGATGGTGAACGATAAGATATTGATTACCGGTGCAACCGGACTTTTGGGTGTTGATTTAAAGGCCGTATTAAAACAGGACTACCGTGCAATGGGTGTTTCGACAGCCAATTTTGATATACAGAACTATGATGAAATGGCATCTTTTCTTGATAAAATGAAACCAGAAGTTGTTCTTCATGCCGCCGCATGGGCTGATGTTGACGGATGCGAGGAAAACAAAGATAAGGCTTTTGCCGTTAACGCCATCGGAACCAAAAATGTTGCCTTGGCCTGTAAAAATATTGGTGCCAAATTGATTTATTACTCCACCGATTATGTATTCGATGGAACTAAAGGTTCGCCTTATAACGAAGATGATAAACCCAATCCGGTAAATAATTATGGACATAGCAAACTTGAGGGTGAGCAGTATGTCCTCGACACTCTCGATGATGCCGCAATAATGCGGATATCATGGTTGTATGGTACCGCCAAAGAATGTTTTATTACAAGCGTGATCCGCACTGCCCTGGAACAAGTTAGGGCTAAAAACAAAAATGAAAGATATCAGATCTTAAAAGTTGTTGATGACCAGCAAAGTTGTCCAACATGGACGGTTGATATTGCCGAACAAACAAAAATACTGATTGAGAAAAAGGTTTCGGGGATTATCCATGCGGCATCAACCGGAGTGGTTTCGCGATATGGTTTGGCCGAGAATATTTTTGAAGAGCTTTCCTGGGATGTGGAAATGGATATGGCCAAAGGATCAGATTTGCCGGGCAAAGCAAAACGTCCATTAAGAACTGATTTGGAAAACGGACGATTAAATAAATTAGGTTTATCAGTTATGCGGACCTATAAAGAAGCGGTTCGTGAATTTTTAATGGTGCATAAGGAAGATTGATACAAACAAAGTGTAACATAAAGGGTGTTGAGATCAGAAAGTTGGAAAAATTTTCTGATGAACGCGGCTGGCTCTGCGAGTTTTTCCGTCAGGATGAAATCAAAGACGGCAAATACCCAGTGATGAGTTATATCTCCGCGACCAAGCCGGGAGTATCGCGCGGGCCACATGAACATCGTTTCCAAACTGATTATATTTGTTTTCCCGGTCAATCTATATTTAAAGTCTTTCTGTGGGACAATCGAGCTGATTCCGGGACATTTGGAGATTCTTTCATTTTTGAGGTTAAGGAAAACTCGCCAACAATGATAATTATTCCTCCCGGGGTGGTGCATGCGTACAAGAATATTGGAGAGATCGAAGGAATGATCCTCAACGCTCCCGATAGACTTTATGCCGGAGTTAATCATGAAGAACCGGTTGACGAAATCCGATATGAAGAACAGTCTGATAATAAATTTAAAATAGACGATTAATTATTTATATATATCTTATTTAGAAGCAATCCCAAAGAATAAAACAGATGTACTATGATGAATTAGAAGCCGGCCCAGGCAGAACGTTCTAAAGCAGTTTCAATCAGCTTGTATGATAATTCTGTTGTTTCATTATTATTACTTGTGTCGTTTTCAAACCCGGTCATTAGATCAAAACCATCAACGACAATTCTGGGGGCAGACATCCCTGTCTCTTGCTCCGTAATTCTTGCGCTGATACCAAGATTCCTAACAGCTTTTTTGACAAAAGTAACCGTCTTTTGATTCTCAGCTTTGCCTTTTGGATGTAGAATACTAATTTCCATATTAAAATCCCCAGTTCTTTTATATAAAGGAATTTAATGGTCTTGAAGTCAACAAAAACAATCATTGCGACTCTACTTGTTTAACAATTATCTAAATCATAAAGTTCCTGAAAGCTTAAATATTATAAAAATTCTTTGTAAGTGATTTCACCACCTTCCGTTACAGCAAAATGGGTTCGTTCCTTCACTTTTGAGAAATTGCTACCGATTAGATGTTGATTCTGTACGCTCCATATAGGGGATTTTTGTTAGCAGATATAATTCACCTCGTTTATGTTCTCTATTTATGAGTGAGAATATGAATCAAGCGTGATGTTGTATTGAATTTGCTTGGCAGTCCTCTCCTTAAAGGATTGGTACTGTTCTTATCCACTTCTAAAAAACATTGAATATCTAGCCAATTATTTCGATATAATATCAGATCAATGTCTTAAGTTGCCTGTAATTGACTATTCTGAGCTCCATACCTCTCAACAAATTTAGAATCATCAAGTATGTCTACACAGTCCTGGCAAACGATAATAAGCTCCGATAATCTATCGGCGATATCGGTTCTACTAATTATATTGGCAGATATTGTTATTACTTGATCAAGCAGTAGTTTATGCAGTAATGGATGGATTCCTATTTTCGATTGATGGGCACTGGACAGACTATTCTTTATGGTAGTTAGTTTCCCTCTTAAATTAGCAATAGAGTTTGCTGTTGAAGATTCAGTAGAAGCGTCCAGAAGAAGAAAACTGGCATGGTGTGCAAGAATAATGTGTCCCTCCATAGCTGAAACTACTGATACTTCAGAAACTTGTTGAGATGCTAAAGATAATTTATTTTCAGCCTGAATTATATTTGAATGAGCTCTGGAGAGTAAATATACACCTGCAGTCACAAGAGTGAGGCTGAGTATTGTAAAAAGAAAAGAAATAGTACTCGATTCCAACACACCTGACGTATCGGATTTCAACTGCTTTCTGAATGCTTCAAGAGCTGGCGACAGGTTTCCATCTTTATTAAGAGGAGTTTGTTCTTGAAGGTGCCTCGATATCTCCAAATAGGTGACATCTAACATCTGAATAGATAATTGGAGACTACTATATGAAGAAGTAATCGATAAGCAACTAATTATCATGACCATCAAAAACATTATAGTTAGGAGCGTATTTCCCAATTTTCTTGAAAATCCAATATTATAGCTCATCACTTTGCCTTTCCCGGCAAAGATTTTTCGATTTTTGATAGAGCTTCCAATATTTTCTTGGTTGGACCAATACTTCCTTTTTCTAACAAATAAATTCCGTCTAATTCCTTTTTAGGTACATATGCACGCAGTTTATTCATATACTCAGTATAAATAATTGTTCTTTTCTTTTGTGCAATATCAATTTTGGAAATATACTCAAGAATAAATATCCAACCGGAGTATAGGCCATCTTTAGTTAGCTTAATTTTCTCTGGCTCCAAACCCTCGGGGGGTAAATTTAAATCAACAATATGGCAGTCAATTGGGTATTTTTTAAGAAAATATTTAGCTCTACTCAAATTAGGTGCATTATAAATCGTATGATCTCGTGATTCGAGTAAATTCTGCAAAGGTACCGATACTGATCCTTGATCCTCTAACAGTAGTATATTCATAAATTCTCCTAGTAAGCAGGAATTGTTACCTTGAACGTTACTTTCCATGTTTGTTTTTTTATATAATCTACTATTTCATCTGGTGATGGTTCAAAGTAATCAGGTTTCTTATTATCATAAAAAGCCATTATATTCACATATTCGCCTGACCGTTTTAAATCTTTAAGTTCCATTGTGATTGATTGAACTATTTTGGGATCCTTTTTAATAGTTTCAGAACATAAATATGCAGCCATAAGAGGTACATTGTAACGTGATATTTTCCTACAAGTATGGGTGATAGTTCCATCATGTCCTTTCGCAATCTGATTTGCAAGATATAAGCCTATTCCTAATCCATCAATCCCGGCAACATTTTTTCCTCGGTATTCAAGTTCGAATAATTTGCGGCTTTTCTTAATTTCAATACCGTAGTTTGTAACAGTAAGTACGTGCGGAGTGGATACTTGGTCATCCTCTTTACGACAGTCCAGACTTATTTTTGTGCCCATATAACTGTATTTAACGGCATTATCAAGTAAATTATATACTAGTTGCTCAAGCAGTGCTTCATCTCCATATATCTCAGGTCGTAATGGATCATCTCGTTCAATGTATGCTGATAATATTTGAATATGTTGATTTTCTGTTCTAAGCTGAAATGTATCTTTCCATTTAAACAATAACTGCTTGAAAGCCTTAAAATGCTTTTTATCTGGTTGAGGAATCTCAAGAGCCATGCGTGCCTTATTAGACAAAAGATGCATCTGACGAAGATATCCCTCCCAATCCCGATTTAAATCATCTGCTTTCTTTTGTGATAGTAATCTAAGACTGTCGCCGTTAGATATATATGTCTCTCTAAGTGCATCCATTCCGCTGGTTAGTTGCCCAACTTCATGCCTATATACTCTAAGGGATTTTTCCATATTATCTTTAGCGGTGGCGGCCAAAATTGAAGTATGGGCAGACACAACAATTGCGTAAAATGATCGTATTAATCTTTCTAAGGCTTTGCCACTTTTGCTGAATTTGCGATTTGAAATTGGATTCCATTGTTGTCGATAAACTACCCATGTAACAATCATACTGCTTGGCGAAGTAGCTGGTAAAACCCTTATAAAATTTCTGTCTTTGTCAAGCTCATCATCTTCTTCAGTTAATCCTCTAAATAGTTCAGGATGATCTGTACTTATCATTCTGTGGGTCATTGCCTCTTTTGGAATCTCGTCTAAGTCGAATTTATGATATCTGGTAGGACGGTTACTTTTTGATACACCTCCAGTATTGGCCACCAGGTCAAGTTTGGAAGGAGGGTCAATCTGGAATTTTTTTGTACTAAAAAGCGAAATGTGCTCAATTTTGAAATCCTTTTTAATCTTTTCCAAAGTACTTTGGACGATTTCCCACAGTTTATCTAACCCAGTATTTCCCAATGGCATTTCCGGTCCCTTGGGCAGATCATGGTAAAAGGTGCTGACGTACCCAGCTACCTTTGACTCAATAAAATTTTGTCTCTGCCTATTAAGCCTTTCATTGGATTTACTAATCAACCTTTTAAGTTCATCAATTGTATTTTCTATCACACTACGATATTTTTTTGCACCAAGAGTGTTTCGTTTGTCATTTTTCCATTTGAGATGTTTTGATAGTGCCTCTTTGATACACGGTCCGTAGAGTTTTTTATTTTCATTCATGACTTTCTCAATAAAGCCTAGCCTACTAAATAAACATAATCCTCCAACATAGAGAACACCTATTACCTTTTCCTCAACGATCATGGGAAATGTCAAGGCGCGATAACCAAGAATCGGACAATCACATTCCAAGTACCATTGACGTTTATCTTTTTTTAATTCAAAGTAGTGATCTGATGTTGGTTTGAACTCATCTGCAATACCGCTCTGTTTTACTTTCTCTATAAATTCTGACTCAAAATTAGATACATTTATATCTCTAAAAACAGATGCCAATCTGTTTTCAGTCTCATAACACTTTATTTTATATTCGCTTTCACGAAAGATGCCACATGAAGGCCTTAGTTTGACACCTGTTGCTTTCGATTGAGTTAGAAATGGCGGTTTATCAATTTCAGTCGGGAATTCCAGAAACATGATTGGATGCCCAAGGTTTCCGGCAATTGCGGTCAACTCCCTCTCTAAATGCCAATTTGGGACTATCCCCAAACCACCAAGGAGATCGCCACGATCATTCGATATATGATCAGGATTAAGTGGCCATATTTTATGTTTATCCATTGATGCTCCTAATTTTAGAATACAATAGAATTAGGATGAACAATATAAATATAGTTATCAGTAGAGTAAAAGTCAAGGATTTTGGATAAATTTGTCTATAGGTTCGAGTGAATTTTCAAATTGAACGACCAATGAAGGTAGCCAATTCACATTATGTACTAAATAGTAATTTTCGTAGCAGAACTATTTTGTTTCATCCTACTCAATATTGAGTATTCTCCTGGCAAAAAAATAGGCGGGGGCCCGAAGGCTCCCGCCTTTTATGTAAAAAAGAAGCGGGCTATATAAAAATAATGTGAATTAATTAATCATCAACATGGCCATCAACATTGGTGATGCGGCATCGCCCGGAATCATCATCGATAATCTCGACATCACCTTTGACACCATCAATCCGAATGTTCCCGGAACCGTCATCAACAATCACTGTGCCACCGATTTCGGCAACTTCCATATTTCCAGAACCATCGTCGATTTCAACATCGCCAGTTATACCTTCTATATTAATATTGCCGGAACCATCATCAATAAAGAAATTACCGTCAATCTTGATGGCATCGATTTCGCCAGAGCCGTCGTCTAGTTCGATCGATCCGACTATCTGTTCGATTTCGATGTCACCAGAGCCGTCATCCATATTGATATTGCCATTGACATTGTTAAGAATAATCTCTCCAGAGCCATCCTCAAGCCTGATGTTTCCGTTGGTGTCTGTTAACCTAATATCTCCAGAGCCATCCGAAATATCCATCCGTCCAGTAACGTTATCAATCTCAATATCGCCGGAACCATCGTCGATCTCCAAATCGTTTCCGATATCCTCAATAGTGATATCTCCGGAGCCGTCATCGATATTAATAACAAGATTTTTTGGTACTCTGACTGTAAGGTTTATGCCGATTGATGAATATCCGGTAAAGAGGCCAAATGAAAAACCGGATTGATCAAAATTGCTGATTAATCTGGCCGTTTTTCCTCTTTCCCGAAGCGACAATTTCATATTATCCTCTACAAAATCTTCGGCCTTGGAATCTCTCATCCCCTCAACAAAGATCTCTGCCTCGACTTCAATATCAGAGAGGTCCTCAACGCCCTTGATTTGCAGGAAACCAGCTCCACAATCAATCTCGAGCTCCTCGATACCATCGGCTGAAAGATTCATAATTTTGATCTCATCGTAATCGGCAAAAGCTGTGATGGTCAGAGTCAAAATCAAAAAAAACAGAAATTTGATCGTTCTCATATTAAGAATCCTTTCCTTCTAATTAAATCATTCTATATAGATAGACGTAATTCAAGGAATAAGGTTACAAATTTATAGGCCAATTTTATTCAAGCGGGCCGATGGCCTTTTCGACTTCCTCCAGAATTTCGCATGATCTGACCAGTTTTTGCATATTTGTGTGGTCGGTATAAAGCGGACGGTCAATATCAAGGAAATCGACATGACGACGGACCACTTCTTTGGCTTTAGTAACACCAGCGCCGAAATTATAATCGCGGAGATCAAGTGCCTGCGAAGCGGCCATCAGCTCGATTCCCAAAACCCCACAAGCGTTGTCATAAATTTGGAAATTCTTAATGGCCGTATTCATGCCCATCGAGACAAAATCTTCCTGATCAGCCGCCGCTGGAATAGATTGGATCGAGGCAGGCGCCGATAATATTCGTTGTTCAACAATCAATGAATCGGCGGTGTATTGCGACAGCATCAATCCGGAAAACATTCCGGCTCCTTTGGTTAAAAAGGGCGGCAGTCCAACTGATAACGCCGGGTTGTTTAGTCTGTTCATCCTACGTTCGGACAAGACACTTACCATTGTTATCGCCGCACCGACCATATCCATTGGGAGAGCGACCGGCGTTCCCTGAAAATTAGCACCTGATAGTTGTAGGTTTTCATCGGGGAAAAAGACCGGATTATCGCCGACGCCATTTAATTCTATCTCAACTTGTGAGCGGGCATAATTGAGAGCATCGAAGGCGGCTCCGATGACCTGCGGGGTGGAACGCATTGAGTATGCGTCCTGAATTTTACATTTGATCTTACTCTCGGCCAGATCCCCTCCGGCAACAAGCTGGCTGATAGTTTTGGCGGTTCTGATTGCGCCGGTGAAACCTCTGGCTTCATGAAGTTTTGCGCTATATGGTTTCATGTTTGCCTTGAGAGCCTCGAGAGACATCGCGGTCGCTATTGTGGCCTGTTTCAACCACCGATTGGCATCGTATAACAGAATGGCGCTCATGGCGGTCAGAACATTAGAGCCATTAATAGTAGCAAGGCCATCTCGTGCTTTCAAACCGGGTATCAGAATACCGGCTTTATCCATCGCCTCTTTACCTGGAAGAAGCTCATTCATGTAATAGGCTCTACCCTCGCCCATCATCAGGAGGGCAACCTGAGCCATCGGGGCTAAATCCCCACAAGCTCCGACGGAACCTTTCTGGCAAACAAAAGGTGTTACCCCCTTGTTTAACATATCAACGAGGGTTTGAGTGATTTCCAGGCGAACCCCTGATTGACCATGAGCATGAACATTGATTCGTCCGGTCATAGCGCCGCGGACATATTCTATCGGAGCGGGGTCGCCAATCCCTGCTGAATGGTTATAAATCAGATATTTTTGAAATTCCTTGACTTGATCGTCATCGAGAACAACTTCAGAAAATTCTCCAATACCGGTATTGACACCATACATTATCTCGCCGGCATCAATTTTCTTCTCAAGCATATTGCGGCATTTTATTATACGTTCGACAGCATCAGGATGAATCTCTACTTTTTCGTTATGTCGGGCAACCTTAACCAGTTTTTCAATGGTTAAACCGGCACCATTTAGTTGGATAGTCATTACTACCTCCAAAGATTATTTACTTTATTTAAAGATTAAATTTTTTACGGATTAATATATACGAAATCAATATCTATTCATCCTGCAGGCCGGATGAGCTTTTTGGCTGATAGCGTGAAATAAATGATATGGTAACAAATGGCTGGTTATCAAAATTGATTTTATTTTCAGTTATATAAGCTATCATATCAACAAATATATGATTTCTCATATAAATGTCAATCAATGTTATAACGTATTTTCCAAGTCAAACAATGCTTTGACAGTATATTTAAAATTGAAATTGAACTTGACAAAACATGAAATTTCAGTATCTTTTTTATGAGCACGCCAAGTTAAGGTAATTCAGGCTTATTTTAGGTCTTTTAAAAACTGTGAAGACTAGGTATATTTAATTTTGGCGAGTCGGGGAAATCTGAATAGTATAATAAGTGTTATTTATTTGATAAATAGGTAAAATCAGTAAGAATTTTATTTATTGACTGAATACGCCTATTATGTTTAGTTTTTTTACAATAGGTTTTCCGCATAGAATAAATCATCTTGTTTAAGTTCAGCGGAGCAAATTTGAATCAGAAAATTTAAGAATGATATAAATTAATTACCGGAGGTCGATATGCGCCATATTAAGATTCTTACTTTTTTGGCAGTGTTATTTTTAATCTCAATTGGAATAACCTCTGCCCAATCAAGATTTCTCATTTCCGCTGAGAGTCCTCAATCTGTAAATGGGGATATTGCCATTGAAATGGATTTCAATATTGATATCTATATGGATAACCAGGTTGAACCGGCAGAAGACTGGTGCGGTGGTGGGTTTTCATTCGTATTTTACAGCCCCGATGAATCAATCACTGAGGTTACATATGTTTCTGTAGGCGGTGAAGGTCCTTCAGGAAGTGTTGAGTATCTCAATGGTTATTCAACAATGTTTGGTATTTATACGGCAATTACTGAAATTGATTGGGGTGACAATCTACTACCGGATTCGGTAAATTTTACTCAAGCCGGAATGGATTGTATGCC
>JAAERC010000903.1 GCA_024230695.1 Candidatus Zixiibacteriota bacterium | reverse complement strand
TTCATTACTTTCGGGTTGATCGAGTATTCTCGCTTCTGAGGGAAGTAGTTTTAGGTATTTTAATCCCCAGCCAAACAAAAATCCGACAACACCAAAAACCCCAAGAGCCTGAAGTATCTCAAGAAAACTAAGGGAATAAGAGGCTATTCCTTCCTGTAAAACCGATTCAGTGATCTCCAGGCCAGGGAATAGTTCAGGTGGATGAGTCAGTCCCGGAAGAACAATTACATACCTTTCACATAGAACGCCAAAGACAACAAGAGATGAGGCAATAACAATCCCACGAACAGTTTTTCCGGTTTTGCGATAGAAAAGTAGAAAGATTGGAATAAAGCAACCAATAAGAATTAGTCCTACCCAAAAAAGCAGGCTATGCATTCCTCCAAAAAGATAATAGACCGCCGCATTTCGTAGTTCAACTACATAGGCACGATAAGCATTTTCTATAAACAGAAAATATACGACAACAAGCAAACAAATGGCCAGAAACCGTCCCAACCATATTATTAGATCATCATCAAGATGTCGCTTTGTGATTTTGAAAAGTCCTACTATCATAAGAATCATAAGTGCTGTTCCTGAAGCCATTGCGGCGGCAACAAAACTCGCCGGTAAAAGAGGTGATTCATAAAGGACCCTCGCCCCGAAACCAAAAATCGCGCCTGTCCCGCTATGCACACAAAAGGCCCAGCCAAATGCCAGCGTTGCCACTACCGTTGTCAATTTTTTCCGCTCATAAAAAAGGGCCCAGAGATAAACTAAACAGATCAGAATATGACCTATATACAAAATGGGATTTATTGAAAACATTGATTGAAGATTAAAATAAACAAATGGCTGAACAAATACTCTGTCCATGCGGCCCTGATCAGTGAGAATAGATAACAAACCGGCAATTAAAAAAAGCATCGCTACATAAACTGCAATTCTGGCAAATGGTTTGTATTCCAATTTTCCAAAGACACCATACAAACCAGAAATAACAAGAGAGCCAGCCGAAAGCCCGATATAATAAACAGCCATAACAATTTGCAGTCCCCATGGTACCCGATTATTCATCCCGGTGATCCAAAGACCTTTTTCTATCACCGACCAGGTAGCGATAAATCCCGCAATCGCAAAGATCGCAAAAGTTATCATCATCATGCGATACTGAATTGTGTTACCTTCTATACTGTCAAATTTTATTTTCATACTGTACCTATCTTAATTCTACAAACCCAAATAATAAACTTTTGGTTCTGTACCAAGATCCTCTCGTATCCTTTTTACAGCAAGAGTGGTTGTGATAGAGGAGATCTCACTTTCCGGATCATTCAGATCACCAACTATAATTGCTCCCGCACCACATTTTTTACAGGCTTCAACACACGCCGGCATCCTGCCAACATCCAATCTATGAGCGCATAGAGTACACGCCTCGGCAACCCCATGTGATCGTTTGGGGCGCTCCTTATTCGGCCAATCCTCATCGTCCTTAAAATTAAATTGTCTGGCATTATATGGACAGGCGATCATGCAGTAACGGCAGCCAATACAACGGTGGTGATCAACAATCACAATTCCATCATCCCTTTTATATGTTGCCCGAACCGGACAAACCTGGGCGCATGGCGGGTTATCACAATGATTACAAAGAAGCGGAACCGATTTTTCTACTTTGGTATGCCCAACCTCGCCTTCAAGTTTGACTTTCCGTATCCAGTGATTATCCCAACGATTGTCACCATGATAAGACACATTGTTTTCATCCCGACAAGCTTCCATGCAGGCGGTACAATTGGGACGGCATTTGTTAAGATCAATCACCATCCCCCATTTAATACCTGTCAGGGGATTATCGACACCACTAACATCGGCGCCAACAGCTGATAATATTCGCAGAGCATAGGTCCCTGAGCCAACGGTTAGTATTAAACCGCCGGCCGTCTTTACAAAATCTCTTCTATCCATATTTACTCATTTCTTTTCTATTATGGATAATTATGACATCCGAAACAATCAGGTGCCATACTTACTGCATTATGACATTGATCACAAAAATTAACACGACTAGTATGGCACTCTTTACATTTATTGAGGTTAATATCTCCTCGAATGCCATACCTTACAATATTTTCCCTGATTCCTCTTAGAAGTTCCCAATGATGATATCGCATATATTCGGTATTCTCGACACAGTTTTTATATTTGGCATCGGGTCGCTCCAAAATCACTTGAGGCGGTTCATTCCCAATCGCAACAACATTGGATATCACTCCATATGCGATTAGAATAAAAATAATCAGAATAGGAATAGCGGCAAATACAGTCGTTTTATTATTTCCAAAATTTAGATTCATCTATTATCCCCCTTATCCAAAGATACCCCATTGGTTCTGCCGGTATGTTCGGCATAAACCATCGCCACTGTTCTATAAATTATATGAGCGAATTTTGAGTATGGCAGATAAGCAATCAGCGTAAAAACAAAAACAAGATGAATGAAGTAAACTATATGTCGATGAGGTTCCAGTCTAACATAGTGCAAAACCTCTGTAAAAAAGCCGGTTGCAACAACAATAAAAATAGTTGTCAAAAAAGCCCAATCATAATAATTGCCGGCGCCAGCCTGTTCATCGTGGCGCATTCGGTCTCTAATTATTAAACCAATACCGCTAATCATTGCCAAACCGCCCAGATTGGCCAATATTTTCCAGGGACTCCAGAAACCAAACGGATAAACAAAACTCCCGCCTATCAAAGGATTAATTCCCAGTGTTATTATCCAAAGAGTTACACAGCTCAGGGCAATAAACCCAAAAAATATTGCTATATGTGAAAACTGACGAGTACGCTCGGCGGTACATTTTGAGAAATTATCATGAGTTATAATATTTCTTAGGGCAGATAATATACTTGGCATCAAAGCTTTGACCGGTTTAGTATCTTTATCAGAATTATCAAAGCTCTTCATACTACGCCAAAAACGGACAACTCCAACGGTCACAGCAATAATAACCAGGGCCGTAATAAAAAGGAAAAAGCTATTAAGAAGCCAATGGGGAAATATACTGGAATATGAATATAGTATTTGATCGCCGACTGGTTTGGTGATACCAAGCGCTGTTTCAATAGACTCACGAAAAATAAGTGCCAGACCTAATAAAATTATTGGTAAGCTCAGTAATAGAAGTATTGACTGTGGTTCATTGACCCATCGACTCAGAAAAGAAGGGAACGAATGTTTGACAATACTTTCCTGCCTGACCGCGGCCAGCAGATCACCCGGACGAGCTCCGCGAGGGCATCTTGTCGAACAATCGTTGCACTGATAACAGAGCCAAACATCAGGGTCCTTCATCAGATGATCTCTTAAACCCCATGAGGCCCAGGCCATCTCCTTTCCCGGGAACGGGGCTGAATCTGGCGCGATATTACAGGTGGCCGAACAGGTTCCACACTGCATACATTTTTTAAAATAATCACCGCAACGATCACGTAAGGATTCGATAAAATCTAAATCAGATTTTATCGTAAGGGGATTGATATTACTTACTTTTTGTTCTGATCTCAATTGTTGGTTCGGCACTGTTTCTTCTTTAATATCCATTGCCATTTTTCCTCAGTACATCCCGAATAATTTCTATTCCTTCAAAATGTTTTTGCTTTTTTTTACATTCCTTTAAAAGGATTCATACCGTATGTCTCAATTACCTCCGCAAAGTTATTAAATATCTCCTGCAATTGACCATATTCAGAAATTTGAAGTTGATGCAGTTCCACTCTCTCATTTTCGAGCGCCATCTGCTCCAGCTTTTCCCGAATATTCTCTTCACGCGATGCCGCAAGTTCACTTCCTTTGCAGAAATGGCACTGATAATCATCACCGTACTTACAGCCGATCAGCAATATTCCGTCATATCCGGCTGAAATCGCTTCCGATATCCAAACCACATTAACCGAACCAAGACATCTGACCGGAATAACACGTACAAAAGGATTGTACTGTAACCGATGTTCACCCATCAGGTCCATAGCCGGGTAGGCATCATTTTCGCAGAGCAAAGCCAGTATCCTTGGTTTTTCATCAAACTCTTCAGGCACTTCGACCGCCCTGATCATAGAGGTAATGATTTCCACAGAATAATCTTTGAACGTCACAATCCTCTCGGGACAGGCGCCAAGACAAATACCACATCGCCGACATCGAGTTGCCTGAAGAAGTGGGGTTCCTTTTTCATCTTCATTAAGAACCCCAAACGGACATTCTTCGGTGCATCGTTTACATTGAGTACAGCGTTGTAAAAAGAAATCAGGATATGATTTATCTCCGGCCCGCGGATGAACCGCTTCACCCCGTGAAGTCATCTCGACGCATTGAATTGCCTTCAAGGCCGCTCCGGTTCCGTCTTCTTTACTACCGAGTCTATCCATCGGTTGACGCACAGTTCCGGCAGGATATATTCCTGTTCTTCTGCTTTCATATGGAAAACAGATAAAATGCGAATCTGGAAAACCATACTGCAACGCCGGCAAATCAGGTCCCTGACGATAATTGAGATTGAGTATCTGCGTGCCGTCATGTTGTTTTAGTTCTTCAATTTTTTTGGCCGCCGCCTCACGCTGGGTTTCGGAATCTCCTTTTTCCGCGGCCGTTTTGGCATCTTCGTAAAGGCGAATCGCCTCACCATCGGCAGAGTTCGGTATCATCCCGGCCGCAAGAACCACCAGATCGACTTCTACCTGAATATTTTCGCCCGGCATTGTATTATTGGCGATAATCGTAAGTTTTCCATTTGCTCCACGGGTAACATCGGCAACATCTCCGCGAGTCAGGAAAACACCCGGATCCTCCTGCACCCGACGATAAAAATCTTCATAATGTCCCGGTGCCCTTAAAAACTCATAGAAAATATATGCTTTGGCATTTTCATCCTGTTCACGTAAATAGATCGCCTGTTTGAGCGATGTAAGACAACATATCGATGAACAGAAGGAATGATGTTTCTTATCCGGTGAACCGCCACATTGAATAAAAGCGATACTCTTTACTTCTTTACCATCAGATGGACGGATGATACGGCTATTGGATTTAATGATCTCCTCAAGCTCCACATTTCTTATGACATCATCAACTTTACCATAAGATAGATTGTCTCGTGGTTCATCCGGTTTCCAACCGGTTGCTTGTATTATTGAACCGACCCTGAAACTGTCCAATGAATCGCCATTATCAGCCGAACTTAACGTAACATCGAATAGTCCAGGGGCACCGGTGATGTTGCTTGTTGATGTGGACTTATGAATTGTTATTTTTGGATTGTTTTCGATTTCAGTAATAAGTGCATCTATATTGGTATCTTCCAGATCACGATAAGGCGGTTTGGTCGGTGTTGATTTATGCTGTTTACCTAACCATCCACCTAACTTATCGGTTTTCTCCACCAGTTTAACATCATACCCAGCTTTTGCCGTTTCCAGAGCCGAAGTCATACCGGTGATACCGCCGCCAACAACCAGGACTGTTTTGTTAATTTCCTCGTCCGATTGAAATGGTTCTGGTACGGACATCTTCTGTATTTTGGCAATATACATCCGAAGATAATCTTCTGCCATCATTTGGGTATCTTCTTCATTGGGAGGTTGGCACCAAACGACTTGTTCCCGCAGAGGGATCATTTCTACAATGACTTCATCCGGAAAAATGTCTTTGGAAAAATAGCGAGGAGACACTCCGGCAATAACGACCTTATTAAGACCTTCTGCTTTGATATTTTCAATTACGGCCTGTATCTCCGGTTCCTCGCAAGACGCGATTGTTTTACAAAAAGCAACATGGTACTCATCATTAGCTACTTTAGTCAAAGCATCAATATCAAGAGCCTCAGAGATTCCATAACCATTACAAATAAAAACACCTATTTTATCTTCCATAAATCAATCACCTCCTCCCAAACACTGAATCGCTTTCAGAGCCGCCGCCGTGGATTCTTTCGCCGCACGAGAAACATCACAAGGTCCTTGAGCACAGCCAACCGCGAATATTCCGGCAGTATTGTCTGCTCTATTGATAAAACTGTAATCATCATACTTTAATTCAATTGGGATTTTTAAATCAGCAGTATTAGGAACCATACCTGTGGCCAGCACTACCAGATCGAATTTATTATGAAGTTTTTCGCGGTTAATAGTATCTTCGACATCTAATATCAGCTCACCATTATCTTCGTTTATTTGTGCTACCTTACCTTTTACAAATGAAACCTTATCATCCTCCAGCATATCGAAGTAGAATTTTTCCTCACGACCAACAGTACGAATGTCTATGTAAAAAACGGTGGCATTTGCATTCTCATTTATCTCTCTGAGATACCTAACCTGTTTAAGAGAAGCCATACAACAAACAGCCGAGCAGTATGGCAGGTGATTTTCATCCCTTGAACCGGCACACTGTACGAAGGCCACATTTTCCGCCTTTTTGCCGTCGGAGGGTCGAATAATCTCCCCTTCTGTCGGACCAGTTTTGGCGGCCATTCTTTCCATCATCACATTAGTGATCACATCCGGGAATTTTCCATATCCCAAGTTGTCAAGATTGTTGGCATCATACGGCCTCCAGCCGGTGGCCACAATTATTGCACCTACATTGATTTCGAATTCTTCCTCTGGCATTTCAAAATCAATGGCACCTTCAGGACAAACATTGATCAGCGTTTCTTTGTCAGCGTCAGACATTGCTTTCCGATCAAGAACATAACCTCTGGGATAGGCCATATCATGAGGTTGATATAGCACCTTGGTTTTATCCATGCCATAATTGAAGTCGTTATCTCTTTCTGATGTTAATTGTTCAGCCATAGAGTCATCCAATGGTTGTTGACCGGTAACATACTTGGGGTGTTTTTTGACTTTTACCACAAAATTTCCGGCTTTGCCGGTTA
>JAAERC010000902.1 GCA_024230695.1 Candidatus Zixiibacteriota bacterium | reverse complement strand
CCAAATGTCTATCCAATGGGGATTTTCCTTCATAAAACAATATTGGATGAACGTCTTTCAGTAACCACTTCCCAAGACAATTTTTGTAGTACGAATCGAAAGCGATAATAAACGATCCAACAAAATTTGGCAACTGACTCAATAGACACGGATTTTCTTTAACGTATCGAGCTATACGATCATTCCAATGATCGATCAAATGCTCGAAATCCAAAAGTTGCCATTCAGCCTCAGCTTCCATCAAACACATACAATAGCCAATGCAAACAAACGGCGTCTCGTCTCTTATCGATGACTACAGTAATCCTTTATGCCAAAGTAGCGAACTCTATGTACTTTTGTAGAGGCTCTATTAGAATTTCCCCTACCCATATTTTCATGTCCCAATTTTATGACCTCTACCTCTCTATAGATGCTCTACCTTCGCTACCCACGCCAAGGTAGCAAAATAGCGAAACCCTTATCTCATCCCATACTAACTGTACAAAAAGTAAATAAAGTTCGCTACTTCGCTATGCTCCTCCAAACCGGGCTGGGATTTACGACGCCCCCCCCTGATGATGGGTCCATATGGTTAGTTGCGGTGGTGGCAGGTTCATAAACCGGTCTATATTTAGTATTCGGGATATCCACTGCGGTCATCTATTCTTCATCATCATTTGGTAGAATTAATTGGGTTTTTTCTTCCTCGTAGGTTAAATTTTGAAAAGTCATTATGCGTATGTTTTTTCCCTCTTCGACAT
>JAAERC010000901.1 GCA_024230695.1 Candidatus Zixiibacteriota bacterium | reverse complement strand
TTGCCACAATTATTAAGTTTCTCCCTGAATTTCCTGTCATTAGTAATAATGTAATCACATGTATTTAAATAAACTACTTGTTTGTAATCCGCTTCATCGCCTGGACTCGGTTTCGTACCTTCAAACATAATTTTTTGGTGATAAACTAATAAATCCCTCAGATAACATAAAGATACTAATCTTTTTTCCAATACCTTGCCCGGAATATATCGAGTTTTCTGCTCAAGATTATATGATTTTAATAGTACGCGCCATATCATATCTCCAAAAACAAATAAGTCCTTAGTATTTTTATTGAAAACCAAATCAGTATTATCCTTCTTCTTAGCTTGCATATATTTAAAGATTTTCATATCACCAGAAAATATTTTGTCCTTTATTCGACTATGAAAATCTCTATACTTTCCAATATTATTGGACGCTTCATCGTAAGATTTATAATTGCAAAATTCCTGAATCAGAGTACGTACAATTCTATCTTCCTTCAGTTTATCTTCATTACTAAGGTTTAAAATACAATCTTCAACATATTTTTGGGGATGTAAAAGAAGTGATTTATGGAATACTTTAGAGGCATCTCTAATAAACTGTTGAGCTTCCTTAAAATACTTTCTATTCAAACCAATTATCTGTTCTAAAAAAACAATATTATTGAAATGCATACTCAATATGCCATCATTATATAATTTATTTAATCTTTTTAGAATCCGATCATATCTCTCTGGCTCACATATATATTGAAGGGCATTATTATCTAATATTATTTCTATCATATTGTTAACTAGACTCCTTATGGCAACATACAACATTCATTATAGACAAACAAACGGAATATTGGAGATACAATTTCACTACCACATCATATTTGATTCAAATCATTTATATAAGTATGGAGACAATAAAAACACAGAAAGGAATTACAGTTTTACTACACATTTATCGGCCAAAAACCCTGTTTTGGTAAAACGAACCCATTTTCGCTGTAATAAATAGAGGGCGAGTAACTTACAAGGATTTTTGGGAAATACGAGAATTAATAACTACTAAGGCCTTAATCTTTTGGTAACTCGTAGTAGAATTTGCTATTGGCGCAGGCTTCAAAACTATCAGAAAGTAGTTTACCATTAACACCGACATTATCATACGGATGTTCACAAATATGGATCACCGGTTGCCAATCTTCTTTGCCAAAAACAGATGTAAACACCGACGAAAACGATTCAACCAGTTTTTGTTTTGTAATCCGACTAACGCGAGGACAGTACATCAACATATGAAGATAAGGGCGCTTTATATTGTTTTCACAAATAACACCACCCGATGCCGCATTGCCAAACTCGTATTCATTAAAATATATACCAAATATCTCTGCTCCAAAATGAGTGGCCTCATCAAATGCTTTGGTCAGTTCTTTGGTCAGTTTCTCTTTGATTTGAATATCTGCATTGGGCATGGTTATCTCAAGACAAGGCATATTGAGCTCCTTATTATATCTGATAAACTAAAAGAAACGATGTTTCTATTTATTAGTCGATGGTTTTTTGAGGATGTCGCTTTTTTTATAATCAACCACTGGGAGTTTTCCCCAGTGAAGTTTCTGGCGGAGAATATCAAAAAACGAATTTTCCGGAAACCGGATAAATCTAATGCTATGTGCCGCTTTGGAAACCTGGATAGTTCCCTGAGGAGAAAATTTGGTAGCGACCTGTCCGTCAATAGTCAGCAAAGCGCTGCCATGTTCGGAACGAATACGGACCTCCAAATTCGTCTCGGCAGGGAAAACAAGTGGACGACTTGTTAATGAAAATGGCGAGATAGGAGAAACAATCAAAGCATCCATAGTCGGTTTTAAAATCGGTCCCCCGGTCGCCAGTGAATATGCAGTCGATCCGGTCGGGGTCGCGACCACCATGCCATCGGCGGTATAAGAACTGATGTACTCACCATCGGCATACAGACTAAGATTGATAACACGGCTGACACTGCCTTTGTCAATAACAACATCGTTGAGAGCATACGGCAGAGTCATTTTGTCACCATCAATCACCTGTGATTGCATCACCATGCGTTTTTCAATCTGGTATGATCCACTGACTACTCGTTTCAGAGCGCTTTCAAGATCATCTGGAGTAATTTGCGTTAAAAATCCAAGTGACCCCAGATTGATCCCCAGTATCGGGATTTCAGATTTTTCAAGGGTCCGGGCTGTGGCCAGTATTGTACCATCGCCGCCAAGTGAAATAACAATATCAGAGTTATTGACTAAGTCATCACATGGGATTGATTCTATATCGCTGGTGATGCGGTCAACAATTTTGTCACAGAAAAAAATCTTATGGTCGTTTTTACGACACCAATCTATAACAAAATTAACCGTCTCAGAGGCATCGGGACGATGAAAATTTGCATACAGCCCAAAACGCATTATTATTCCTTACTGGAAGAGCCGATATGTTTTTTGGCCTCTTGGTTCGAATTACCAAATTTCGAGAAAATATTTCTGCTAATAGCTTCTTTAAACGAACCATTCTTGGATTTCATTATATTTTCTTCAATATATTTCACAACACCATTAACATCCAAACCAAGTTCTGCCAAAAGAATTGCCACATTACCATGAGTAACGAATTTATCAGGTAAAGCAAAAGAATGGAAATGACCAGAATAATTTCTCTCTTTGAGATAAGCCCCAATTGTTTGACCAAGACCTCCCAGTATCGTATTTTCTTCCATCGTAATAATATTTTTATAGTTTTTCTGGCAGAAATCAAGCATCTCAATATTAAGCGGTTTTACAAAGCGGGCATTGATAACAGCAACTTTATATTTATCTTTCATAGTCTCATGAACTTTTCGTGCTATCTCGACCATTGTCCCGGTCGCAATAATTACGGTGTCGCCTTGCTCGTGCAGATTCTCCCATGTTCCCCATTTAATAAGTTCAAATCCGCTTTGGATCTCATCGGGGATAGAAGCACGCGGATATCTGATTGCGCATGGTCCTTCCAACTCAACTGTTGCGGCGGCATGAAGCATCGCGCGGAACTCATTTCCATCTTTAGGAACCATAATGGTCATGCCGGGAACTGATGATAAATATGATAAATCAAATGTCCCATGATGCGTTGGTCCATCATCACCAACCAAACCGCCCCGATCAACACAAAAAACCACCGGGAGTTTCTGCAAGGCCACATCATGAATGATCTGGTCATAAGCTCGCTGTAAAAATGTGGAATAAAGTGCGACAAACGGACGAACTCCACCAGCGGCCAAACCGGCGGCAAAACATACCGCATGTCCTTCGGCAATACCGACATCATAAAACCGATCCGGGTAAGTTTCGGCAAATTTGGCCAGACCTGTTCCGCTACTCATAGCGGCAGTTATAGCAACAATGTTTTTATTCAATTTGCCGAGTTCAATCATGGCATCACCAAATACTTTTGTATAGGCTGGTTTGCCAGATTTCGAATTAGTCTTGCCGGTAATTTTATCAAAAGCGCCGATTCCATGAAATTTAGTCGCATCAGCTTCGGCCGGGGCGTATCCCTTTCCTTTTCGTGTAACAACATGCAACAACAACGGGCCAGAGATATCATTGAGCCGATCAAACATTTTTATCATGAGAGGAAGATCGTGACCATCAATAGGTCCAAAATAGCGGAATCCAAGTCTGTCAAAAATAAATCCTGGAACAAAAAGACCCGTAATAGAATCTTCTAGATGCGAAACCATCGCTCTTATCTTGTCACGTCGCTTAAATCGTCCGGTCAACTCCCATATTTCATTTCGCAGTTTATTAAATCGTTGATCAACCATAATACCGGTAAGATATTTTGAAAGCGCACCAACATTTTTGGAGATCGACATCTCATTATCATTAAGGACAACCAGAAGATCCTTTTTAGATGCACCGGCATTATTTAATCCTTCAAAGGCCAGCCCGCCTGTTAATGAACCATCACCAACAACGGCAATGACTTTATGTTTAGCGCCAATATGATCCCGAGCCGCGGCTAATCCGGTGGCGGCCGAAATCGCGGTTGAGGCATGCCCGGCTCCAAAAGGATCTGCTTTTGATTCAGATCGTTTGGGAAATCCTGCCAATCCATTATGTTGACGGATTGTTTTCATCTGTTCCCGGCGGCCGGTCAGCATCTTGTGGACATAACTTTGATGTCCAACATCCCAGACAATTTGATCGGTGGGAATATTAAAACAATAATGAAGTGCCATTGTTAATTCAACCGCGCCCAGATTTGAGGCCAGATGCCCTCCCGTCTCGGCAACAATTGAAATAATCTCGGTTCTGATTTCTTCGGCCAAAGCCTTCATTTGCTCCGGTTCGAATTGTTTTAAATCAGCCGATTTTTTAATCTTATTTAATAAAGACATAATATCAGTTATCTCTCTGTCCTATAAATCTTGCAATATCAACAAAATAATTCTTTTCTATTTCCAATTGTTCAGCAATTTCAATAGCTTCATCAATTAATCGGTCACTGATTTGTCGGGACTGTTCCAAACCAATTGTCCCCGGGTATGTAGCTTTATCATTTTTACAATCAGAACCAACTATCTTTCCAAGTTTTTCTTCATCCCCTTCAATATCAAGGATATCATCAATAATTTGAAAAGCTAAACCGATTTTTTCCCCATATATACTAATATTATCAAGAGATGTTTTATCAACGCCAGCGAGCATAGCACCGATTCTTATTGAAGCTCGAATTAAGGCACCAGTTTTATGCTTATGAATAAATTCAATCTGCTCGATTGAATTGTCTTTGCCTTCGGCTTCAACATCGGCCATCTGGCCGCCAAGCATTCCGTTTGTCCCGATAGCCTTGGCCAGTTCCGAAACAACCTCCGCGGAACCTGATTTAGCAATCAGTTCAAAGGCCAAATCATGGAGAGCGTCGCCGGCCAAAACGGCTACTGCCTCATTATACTTTTTATGGAGGGTCGGTATGCCGCGCCGGAGGTCATCATCATCCATACAAGGAAGGTCATCATGAATCAAAGAATAAGTATGCACCAATTCAAGTGAGCAGGCGGCCGGATTAATAATGTCTTTATCTTTTCCGCCAAATGCCTCATAAGTAGTAAGCGCCAAAATCGGGCGGATTCGTTTGCCACCAGCCAAAACTGAGTAACGTATTGCCTGATGTAAAACATAAGGATAATTTTTTTCAGATGGTAGATATTGGTCGAGCAGATCATCAATCTGCTTTTTCTTTTCGGCCAGATAACGATGTCCAGCTTCAACCACACTACTCTCCATCAGACTGCTCATTATCAAATGATTCCTCAAATAACTGTTTATTTCGTTCCTTTAAAATGGTCACTTTCTTTTCGGTATCTGAGAGAGTCTTGGAACAAAATGCGGCAATCTCCACACCTTCGGAATAAAGAGTCAACGATTCCTCAAGTTTAGATTCGCCCGACTCCAGTTGGCCGGTAATCTCTTCCAGCCGTTCCAGAGCAGTTTCAAAATCTTTATAGGTCTTCTTTTTAACTGCCATAATAATTACTTCTTTTTCAAGTCCTCAACTCTAACAATCGCGGAACCATCTTTTAAAATCGTCTCCAAAGAATCATTCTTACTTAATTCATCAACAGATCTGATTGTTTCCCCTGTATCCACATTTTTCAATACAGCATAACCCCGACGAAGAATCGACAATGGTGACATCAATTCCAGCCGAGACAATCTTAAAGATAAGTTGTTTTGATATTTTTCCAAGACGTTTTTTCCGGCATTTTCAAACAGTTTAAGGCAATTATCAAAGCTTTGTTGCCGCTCATAAACCATTGATTCCGGCCTTTTATAAACCGGTCGAAGAGCCAAATTAGAAAGTCGATACCGACCACTCTCAAAAATAGCATCAAGATTATGATCCATCTGAGACATTAAAGAAGA
>JAAERC010000900.1 GCA_024230695.1 Candidatus Zixiibacteriota bacterium | reverse complement strand
GATGATGCCGAATCCCCATCAACACCGGAGTACGATTGTTCGAAACAGATCGAAGCCGACATAACTAATGGTTTTTCCTGGGCAAATTTGCCTCGAAGATAACCTGTTAATACCAAAACACCCTTATTATGAATCGGTCCCGAAAGATCGGCCTCTCGTTCAATATTTACAATTCCGGCTCTTCCAACCGACGTTCTAACGGTGATCCGCGTTGGTCGACCAAAACTATATTCACCGTTTCCATAAACGGCCAACCCATTTATCTGTCCGATCTTTTTGCCACTGATATTGATCAGGTAAGTATTGTTGTCATACATATCCTGAACTTTTGTTTCGGCAAGATTGACCCGTTCAATTTTTTGGCGTATTGCCCGACGAATATCTTTTTGAGTAACCATTTTATGTTTTTTGTCAATTGCATGAAATCCAGCTTCCCTGACAATATCGGCAATATATGAAAACTGCGTTGAGAGTTGATCTTTTCGACCTGCCAGGCGGGATCCAAAAATTGCGACTTCCTCAAGCGCCTCAACATCAAACGGAGGAAGAGATTCATCGTCGGTTACTCTCCTGATAAACGAAATATAAGCTTTCAGCGATTTATCATTTAGATCCATTGCATGATCAAATTCCGCCTTGATTTTGAAGATTTTTTTGAAATCTTCTTCATAGTTCCAAAGTGAATGATAAATACGCCTGTCGCCGATTAAAACAACCTTAATATTAATCGGAATCGGTTCAGGCTTTAGCGCCGAACCCGCCATCATATAGAATGGATCATAACCGGCGATTTCAAGGTCTCCAGTAGTCAAAGTTCTTTTTAATGGCTGCCAAACACCAGTTTCTGAGAATAGGTCAATAGCATTAATAACAAGAAAACCACCCGAAGCGCGAAGCAATGATCCTGATTTAATCCGAGAAAAATCGGTTTTCCAGTAACCAAAGCGATCAACAACTCTTTCTAATGTCCCAAAAAGATTACGATATGATGGAGAGTGTTCTATAATAACTGGGACCTTTTTGGTCTTACTGTTGTCAAGAACCAAATTGATAGCAAATTCTTCAAATGGCTCTTTTTTTCTGAACGACGGCGGTTCCTCTTCACCGCGACGAGGACGCGCTTCCTTAAAACGGTCCAGGTCGTTGAGTAGAGCCCGTTTGGCCGATTCAAGATAATCGGCTGCTCTTTTTTCGGTATATTTCTTTTTTAGAACATCATATTTATCGGTCACAAGCGGCGAAATAAATGAATAATCCAGCTCTTCAAGTGCAGTTTCTAATTTGGCGCTTAGTTTTTTAGATTGGGTCGCAACCTGATCCATTTCACGGCGTAACTGATTCCGCGTGATTTCTATTTTATCCAAACGTTCTTTAGAGAATTTACCTTCATGTACGAGATGTTCAAGCTTTTCAATTGAAGCCGGTTCTTTGTCTATTAATGGCTGTAATTCGGTTCTGACAGTGCCTTCTCCGGATTGAAGCTGGACCATAACAAAACCGCTCTCTGCCATCTTATTTTCAAATTTGCTCAGGATGATTTTCTGCCGATTTGAATAATCATTGATTAATCGGTTTCTTTTGTCTTTAAAATCCTCACCGGTAAATATTTTGGGAACAGCCTTTCGTAACGAATTAACTATATACTCAACTTCTTTTTTAAACTGTCGTCCCTCACCCGCTTTAAATGATAAAGCCAATGGACAATCGGGATCGCTGAAATTATTAACATAACAAATATCATTCAGTTTCGGTTTTTTGGAATCTATATTTTCCAACAGATGTTTGATTGTTGAGGAACGACCGGTACCGGTCAACCCTGTAACAAAAACATTATAACCTTTGCTTTTGACTTTTAATCCCAGTTTAATAGATTTTTCCGCTTTTGACTGACCGATTATTCCTCGGCATGGTGCTATATCTGCCGATGATTTAATCTTTAGTTTTTTGGGATTAATTATGGGCGAAAGATCTTTTGGTTTCAGCTCTTTTACAGCACTTACTTTTTTTATTTTCTTAACTTTTTTAGCCGGCATCAAACCTCCATTGTAGATTTGGGCAAATATAATGTTTCAAATATTCAAACACAAGGATTCTCGACAAAGTCAGTTCTTGACATAGCTCAATTTCATATTATATTGTCGCAAATAATTTAATGATGGCGGTATCGTCTAGTGGTCTAGGACGAAGGATTCTCAGTCCTTAAACCGGGGTTCGATTCCCCGTACCGCTATTATAATTATTACACTCTTTTAACTTATTTCAGAAGCATCCTTCATTTATCACAGTATTCTTGTTTGATTAACAACCTTATGTAAGGTTATAATGATGCTATTCTTTCCTTGTATTTATTATTTTACTACTGCACCGTAATTCAATACTCTTTAACACTGCAAACTGTGTTTGGAAATTATGTGGTAGTTAAAAGATTGATACTGGAGAACATGCAAAATTAATGTATGCATTTATCAATACCGACTACTTCGATTTCGCCTATGGCGATACCGATGCTATGGAGCGTATTATTGATGCTCAGTATGCCAGCTCAAATATGTATGTCGATGGTGATTTGCTCTTTGGTGTTAATTTCGCAGATGGACGTATTAAGGGATATGGGTTAATGATGCCATTTGGTCCTGGGGAGAAAACATTTTCGGTTTTATATGTTCGTGGCAATACTACCTATGGAATAAACAGTTTTACCGATAACGGCGATAGCACGATAACCGACAACGCAACCGGTCTAATGTGGACACAATATGATAGCGATTCGACAATAATTTGGGAAGAGGCGTTGAATTATGCCGAAAATCTGGAATTTGCCGGTCATTCTGACTGGCGCCTGCCTGATGTAAAAGAACTGCAAAGCATAGTTGATTATACTCGTTCACCGGGAGCGACCAACTCGGCCGCCATAGATCCACTTTTCATTTGTACCCAATTTACCAATGAAGCCGGCCAATCTGACTATGGTTTCTACTGGTCGAGCACGACTCATGCCAATTGGTCGGCAGTTGCCGGAGGGTTTGCGTCATATGTCAGTTTTGGTCGGGCTATGGGTTATATGGACGGATTCTGGCAGGATGTTCACGGAGCCGGGGCACAACGTAGCGATCCAAAAGCCGGCGATCCGGATGATTTTCCAAATGGGCACGGTCCTCAAGGTGATGCTATAAGAATCTATAATTATGTCCGTTGCGTTCGGACAATCGAGTAATCTTCAGAATAACGCTGAAAAAAACTGTTTGCTAATGAACGAATAAAATGAAAGTAAAAAGGCATGATAGTATTGGCGATATCGCTGTTACTATTTGCAGGTCACCATTTGGCCGTCCGGCTCAACTCGTATTTCCGCCTGTTTTTATTGATGATTATATGTCAGCATTTGATTTGATCCTTCTGCAGGTAGTTTTTTGTTGTCCAACTATTCCCCAAATAATATGTTAAATGGGAATTTGAAAAGCGGATAATGTGTTTAGTTTTTGAACAGTTAGACCGATAGGATAGGTAATAGCTATGAGTTCAAATAAATTGAAAATACAAAAGCCCGAATCGCAGAAAAATCGCCTTAAAGTGGCAAAACCAACTGTATCGTCTGGGTCTAAAAAGGATATTTCAAAAGAACAAGTTGAAATACTCGATACAGTTCTAAATTCTCTGACTCATCCATTTCTTATAATTGACGCCAATGATTTTACAATCAAGAAATGCAACAATGTGGCCAGCCCTGACAAATTGCCACCAGGAACAACTTGTTATCAATTAACACATGGATCTGATAAACCATGTGGCGGAAAAGATCATGTATGCCCGATAAGGCATATCAAAAAGACAAAAAAGCCGGCAGTTGTTGAGCATAAACATATTGATGAGGATGGAAATCAAAAGGTTTTTGAAGTACATGGTTTTCCAATCTTTGATGATTTGGGTGAGGTGGTTGAAATCACTGAGTATTTGTTTGATATTACCGAACGAAAGCAGAATGAGGAGAAAATATTACAGAGTCATAACGAATTAAAAGCAGCTCAGAGAATAGCACACATGGGCAGTTGGGAGATCGATCTTAAAACAGACGTCATTACCGCCTCAGATGAATTCTATCGTATTCATGACTATGAACCTCAGCAAATTCAGATTACGCGCAAAATGTTGCTGGATAACGTACATCCCGATGATCAGGCACATCTGAATAAAATAATAAAATCTCTATTTAACGCTATACCGATTGAAAGTGAATTTCGAATTTACACCGGCAGTGGAAAACTTAAACATGTTTTGATTCGAGGAAAAACAAAAACTGATTCATCTGGAAATCACATTTGTTTTTCAGGGACGATCATAGATATAACCAAGCGTAAGCAATCAGAAAACCTATTAAAGGAAAATGAAAAACTCTTACATAAAATAGCTGAAAACTATCCGAATTCTTTTATTTCTATTATTGAAAAAGACTATACGGTTGGATTCACTTCCGGTCAGGAATTTATAAAGCAACAATTAGATCCCAATCAATTTATTGGAATGACTCTTGATCAGGTTTTTGGTAAAGATTCGGAATTCATCAAGACACAATATGATAAAGCATTTAACGGCGATGAATGTCATTTCGAATTCGAATTAAACGGGATGATTCAATTATATAAGGTTGTTCCTCTTTTTTCGGAAGAAGGTTCGGTTTCTCGAATTCTGGTAGTTGTTGAAAATATAACTGAGCGTAAACTTGCAGAAAAGACATTACAGGAAAGTGACAATAGATTCAAAGACGTCTTAAATCACTCAAGAGATATTGTATACAGGTTTAACCTACAAACCGGCACTTATGATTATGTGAGTCCGTCAATTGAAAAAGCATGCGGTATAACTTCCGAAGAATACATCAAAGGAGGTTTAGAATTAGCCCTCACATTAATACATCCAGAGGATAAAGAGAGATTACAGGAGCATATAGATAATCTGCCAAATAAACAACTTAAGAGTAAAATTGACCCTATCGTTGAGTATCGTTTTAAACATCCTGATAAAGGGTGGCAGTGGTTTAGCGATAGTCGAGCAGTTATCTATGATGATTTAGGTGAAGCAATTGGAGTCGTAGGTTGTAGCAGGAATATTGATAAAAAAAGGATGGATGAAGAAAAGATAAAGAATCAACAATACTATCTTTCAAAGGCTCAAGAGATTGGAAATATGGGAACCTGGGAACTTGATCTAATCAAGAATATTCTTGTTTGGACCGAAGAAAACTATCGGATTTTTGGAGTTCCTGGTGGAACTGAACTCAACTATGAGATATTTTTGGAGCGTATCCACCCTGATGATCGAGAATATGTAAATCGGGAGTGGATGGCTGCTATTGATGGAAAACCTTATGATATTGATCATCGGTTGATAGTTGATGGCAAGGTGGAATGGGTAAGAGAAAAAGCTGATTTAATATACGATGATAACGGCAAACCTATAAAAGCAATTGGATTCACCCAGAATATCTCGACGCAAAAGCAGGCAGAAGAAGTTTTGAAAACGGAACACAATATTCTGCAGGAGGTTATGAACGGAGCAAAAAATATTCATCTGGTTTATCTCGACCGAGATTTCAATTTTGTCCGAGTCAATAAGACCTATGCAGATACATGTGGTTATAAATCGAACGAAATGGTAGGTAAGAACCATTTTGATCTATATCCTCATGCTGAAAATGAAGCTATCTTTAAAAAAGTGCGCGAGACCGGAGATGCATATTTCGTTAAGGATAAACCTTTTTCTTTCCCTGACAAGCCTGAACTAGGCGTTACCTATTGGGATTGGTCTCTTTGTCCTGTTATCGGGAAACAGGGAGATGTTGATGGTCTAATATTTTCACTTGTAGAAACAACCGAGCGAAAGCAAGCAGAAATAGAGCTATCAAATGTCTTTAATCTATGCCCTGATATGATTTGTGTCGCATCACCAGATGGAAAATTTGTGAAAATAAATCCAAGCTGGGAAAAAACCCTTGGCTATACAACCAAGGAAATTATGGATTTTGGTTGGAAAAATCTAATTCACCCCGATGATATCGTTCAAACAAAGAAGGAAGTTCAGGGGCAACTTGATGGAAAGAACACGATTAACTTTGTTAATCGTTATAGATGCAATAATGGAACCTATAAGGTTTTCGAATGGCAGAGTATCGCTTTAAAGGATGGATTGCTATATGCTACGGCACATGACATCACTGAAGGCAAGCGAGCCGAAGAAGGTTTAAGAATTGCGCATGAAAAATTAGTAACTGAACAAGTGGCCTTAAGAACCAAAAATATTGCCATGAAAGAAATCATGGGTCAAATTGAATCCGAGAAAAAGCAGTTACAAATTCAGATCAGGAATAAAGTTGAAAGAATTATCAAACCGATTATAAGAAATCTGGAACCAAAAATAAGTCTATTAGATAAGCAATATATTGAACTTCTTGAAAACTCTCTTGATGAAGTTACTATGCCATTTACAAATCATTTGGAGATAGGTCATTCAAAGTTGTCGTCACGAGAACTGGAAGTCTGTAATATGATAAAAAATGGGATGTCTTCAAAAGATATTGCATCGGCTCTGAGTATATCTGTCTATACTGTTCATAATCAAAGGCGAAGCATCAGGAAAAAACTGAAAATTAATGATAATAAAACAAATTTGATTACTTTTCTGCAATCCGATTGATTCTTTCTATCCAATAATAATTCACACTACCCCATTAACTTATGCTATCAGATAAGATATATCTATTATAGTCATTGACCATAAGTAATAGTCAATCAATAGACAATATTCAATTATTAATACTATTCATTTTATTACGATAATCTCAATTAAAGCGAGTATTTCGCAGGCAAATAGTGCTTCGGGAATTAATCAAAATATTTCCATTGCACGTGGGGTTTTATACAAAACAAGAGGAGGGGTAATGAAAAGATTTATCACAATCTTAACAATCTTGATTCTCACCTTAGCTGTCTCTAACAGCTTTGGTCAAGGAGTAATGGATCTCCTTGAGAGACTTGAGAAGGTTGAAAAGCAATTAAACTGGTGCAAAGCCGAAATTGCAAAACAGCAAAATCAACCTGAG
>JAAERC010000899.1 GCA_024230695.1 Candidatus Zixiibacteriota bacterium | reverse complement strand
TTATCCAGCATCTCCCGACGATCTTCATCGGTATTGGGAATGTACGGCATATGTTTAAAAAATAACCTATTTAATTAATTCTTGATATTCATCGGATGAGATCAATGACTCTAATTCACTGGAATCAGATAACTCAATTTTAACCATCCAACCGTCACCATATGGTTCACTATTTATTACCATTGGGTCATCTTCCAACAATTCATTGATCTCGACTATCTTCCCCGAAAGCGGAGAAAATATCTCCGACACGGCCTTAACCGCTTCTATAGTACCAAATGACTCACCGGATTTGGTCTCATCTCCAACTGATGGCAGTTCGACAAAAACGATATCGCCCAATTCGCCCTGTGCAAAATCGGTGACACCTATTGTGGCAAGATTGCCATCAATTTTTATCCATTCATGTTCTTTGGTATATTTTAAATCGGAAGGAATATTCACAAAAGTACCTCCAATGTCTCTTTTGCTTCATATGCTTCTTTGAGCTTATGTTATGTTTTGAATTTTACCCGCTTTTCTTTCCCATCTGCTTTTCTTCTGCGCTTATTTTTTCAATAAACGATGTATCAAAATCACCTGAGATAAAATCGGGGTGTGATAAGATTTTCTTTTGATAATCAACCGTTGTAGGAATGCCTTCAATGACAAACTCATCCAACGCATATAACATTTTATTTATGGCATCATTTCTGGTTTTAGCGCGAACAATAAGTTTGGCGATCATAGAGTCATAAAAAGGCGGTATAACATATCCGGCATATGCCGCCGTATCGACTCTGATACCATTTCCACCCGGGATATGAATCGCTTTGATCTCGCCGGGACCAGGTCTGAAATCTTTGGTAGGATCTTCGGCATTGATGCGGCACTCAATAGCATGCCAATCGACTATAATATCTTCCTGTTTGTAGGTCAGCTTTTCACCGGCCGCCATCAAAATCTGCTCCTGTAACAGATCTGTATCAGTTGCCATCTCTGAAACAGGATGTTCCACCTGGATTCTCGTATTCATTTCCATAAAATAGAAATTACGTTCACTATCGACTAAAAATTCCATCGTTCCAGCACCGAGATAATTTATAATTGAGACACCTCTCACAGCGGTGCGGCCCATTATTCCGCGAAGTTCTGAATCTAATAATGGCGATGGTGCTTCTTCTACTAATTTTTGATGTCTTCTTTGGACAGTACAATCGCGCTCACCAAAATGAACAATATTTCCAAACGAATCACCCATCAATTGAATCTCGACATGATGCGGCTTATCAATAACTTTTTCTATATAAACATCACCATTAGAAAATGCCAATTCCGCTTCGGTACGGGCCATTTGGAATCCTTTGCGAAGACCTGCTTCATCATGACAGAGGCGCATCCCTTTTCCACCACCACCAGCAACTGCTTTCACAAGAACCGGATAACCAACCTCGGCAGCAATAGAAATAGCTTCATCAATTTTATCAACAACACCTTCTGAACCTGGGATCACTGGAATCCCGGCATCTCGCATCATCTGTTTAGCAACACCCTTGTCACCCATACGACGGATCATCGATGGTGTCGGTCCGATAAAAGTAATATCACATGACCGACAGATCTCGGCAAAATCAGCATTTTCGGCCAGAAAACCATAACCAGGATGAATCGCGTCGGCATTGGTGATTTCCGCAGCGGCAATAATTCTTTTCGGATCAAGATAACTAAGCGTGGCCGTGGCCGGACCAATACAAACCGCTTCATCGGCAAAACGAACATGCAATGAATCACGGTCGGCTTCACTATAAACAGCAACGGTTTTTACACCAAGCTCC
>JAAERC010000898.1 GCA_024230695.1 Candidatus Zixiibacteriota bacterium | reverse complement strand
TTATCCAGCATCTCCCGACGATCTTCATCGGTATTGGGAATGTACGGCATATGTTTAAAAAATAACCTATTTAATTAATTCTTGATATTCATCGGATGAGATCAATGACTCTAATTCACTGGAATCAGATAACTCAATTTTGACCATCCAGCCATCACCATATGGTTCACTATTTATAACCATTGGGTCGTCTTCCAACAATTCATTGATCTCGGCTATCTTCCCCGAAAGCGGAGAAAATATCTCCGACACCGCCTTAACAGCTTCTATAGTACCAAATGACTCACCAGATTTGGCCTCATCTCCAACTGATGGCAGTTCGACAAAAACGATATCGCCCAGTTCGCCCTGTGCAAAATCGGTGACACCTATTGTGGCAAGGTTGCCGTCAATTTTTATCCATTCATGTTCTTTGGTATATTTTAAATCGGAAGGAATATTCACAAAAGTACCTCCAATGTCTCTTTTGCTTCATATGCTTCTTTGAGCTTATGTTATGTTTTGAATTTTACCCGCTTTTCT
>JAAERC010000897.1 GCA_024230695.1 Candidatus Zixiibacteriota bacterium | reverse complement strand
ATGAATTCAACGGATGTAAAAGAGGATACATTCAAAATGCATACAAATTTCAAATGGAAAATGCCGAGTGGTTGGGCGGTTTGGCATGCTCTTTATCTGGCAAACCTCCAAAAATCATTGCTCTGTTATAATGAAAATGAAAGCGTCCTTCGAAAATCGACATGAAGGTTAATTCCATCTCTCTCTCGATCTTATGGTGAATAATCATCGGTGATGAAGTGGAAGACCTTAGTGTGTTAACAAGAAAATTTTCTACCTTCGTGGGGCAACAATAAGCAGAACTAAAGTCCTGAAAATTTTCCTGTCCAAAAAGATGGTATTTGAGAATGAAAAATCCAGATACTCCATTGTCACTCCATTATGAAGTGAATATAAAATATTTGAGTACTTATTAGGAAAATGTCGATAAATTTTTGTAGATAGGTAGGTAAATAGGTAAAAATTACTATTGCTATAGTACTAGGTGTAATAAGAACAATATTTTTATCAAAATGACCATATAAATGGATATGTATTCAATTCTATTGCATGTTAAAACATATAAACATTTTATTGCAGCATCAATTTGTGCATCCGTTGCCACTCTTTTTGGAGTGGCACCAAAATTTATTTCATTATTTATGCTTAAAAGGTAGTCTTCCATTTCGTCGCTGGTGATTATCCACCAAAAGATCGAGAGAGATGAAATTATCCTTCATTGCCGTTTTTCGAAAGATGTTTTCATTTTCATTATAGCACAGCAACGATTTTTGGAGGTTTGCCAGACAAAGAGCATGCCAAACCGCCTGATCAAAACGTCACAGGCTTTCTTCGATCAGGCGGTTTGGTGCACCCTTTATCTGGCAAACCTCCAAAAATCGTTGCTCTGCTATAATGAAAATGAAAGCGTCCTTCGAAAACTGACAATGAAGGCTAATTCCATCTCTCTCGATCTTATGGATCGGACAAAAAAAGATAAAATCGATAATTTATCCATCGATTTCTGATCAATCAATCGATTATTCTGGCAAAACTCCATCATAATCGTGATTAGCGTCATCGAAAACCTCCATTTACTCACTTTTCGCTGTTATTGGACAAAAAAATGAGAAAATCGATAATTTATGTCAAAAATCAATTATTGATCGAAATCGATCACACCTATGACACTAAATAAACTAGATGACACTAAATAAACTAGCCATTCAAACTAAAAAATTTGAATGAAAAGTCAAGCATGGTCGCTGTAGATTAAAGGTCAAAGGTTACATCTAAAACCTGTGGAATTACTGTATCAGCGCCCTTTGCCAAGGCTACTCAGCTGGTGAGACTCCATTTAGCGGAATTAGTGTTGCTAAATCAAAACGAACAAGCTATTTTTACCTTGCATATGCGAAGAATGACTGAGAAATAATGTGCTCGTTGGTTTGGTTTCTAATGGGAAAGAGAGGATCGACACAATGTTTACTAGGTCAGATCCACATGCTGTAAGATGCTAGGCTAGATTCGATCGACTCATAACCGTCCTTATCCATTCTGTTGTTGCAAGAACATTGATTGATTGGCTCAATCAGACTAATCAACTCGATTGAACTGATCAGCTCATTTGAATTGATTGGCTCGATTGAATTAATTAACTCGATCTGGCTGATTGGCTCGATTGGATTGATCAACTCAATTGGATTGATCAACTCAATTGGAATAATCAGCTCGATTAGATTGATTGGCTCGATTGGATTGATT
>JAAERC010000896.1 GCA_024230695.1 Candidatus Zixiibacteriota bacterium | reverse complement strand
TCAATAATGGCGATGGGACATTTAAAGATATAACTAATAGCAGTATTGTAATTGATTCAAGCTTGACGATGACGCCGGTTTGGATTGATTATAATAATGATGGCGATCTTGATCTGTTTGTTACCAATCACTGCTTTCCCCCCTGTCAAGATGATACGCAAAATTTTCTCTTCTTAAATGATAATGGCAAATTCGTACTTCAGGATAACCTTACTATTGGCCTGGTAGAAGATGAAGGCAATTCAGCCAGCTGGGCTGATTGTGATAATGACGGTGATTTGGATCTGTATACAACTCGTAATAATAACACAAGCATCTATTATACAAACAATGGCGACGGTAAATTTAGCTATCAAAAAGAAAACAGATTAACCGATCCGGACGGAACTGCCGGGACATGGGCTGACTATGATAATGATGGTGATCTGGATATCTATACCAATAATTATGGGCGAGATAATTTTCTCTATCAAAATGATGGCGCCGGGAATTTTACCAAAATCACCAATTTGACTATTACAAAAGACAGTTCATTCTCTTCAGGTTCGGCCTGGGCCGATTATGATAATGATGGATATCTGGATTTGGTTCTTTTTTGCAGTAGGCAAACCCAACCATCAGGCCCCCGCGTTAACCATCTATATAAAAATAACGGCGACAAAACATTTTCCCGAATTTTGGATGGCGTGATTGTTAGTGACAATGAATTTTCACATGCAGGAGAATGGGCCGATTATGACCGTGATGGAGATCTGGACCTGTTTGTGGCTCAAATTAGAGGAGAGAAAAATGCGCTGTATCGTAATAATGGAAATGATAACAATTGGGTTAATATAAAATTACATGGTACAAAATCAAATAGATCTGCGATTGGTGCTAAAGTTAGAATTAAGGCGATAATTAATGGAAAGCCGGTTTGGCAACTTCGGGAGATATCATCCCAATCAGCCTTTTATGCCCAATCAAGCCTCAATGCCCATTTCGGTTTAGGCGATGCAACGATGATCGATACGATAAAAATAGAATGGCCAAGCGGAATTGTTGAGATCAAGGAAAATGAGAACAGCAATCAATTTTTAATATACACCGAAAGTAAATAGGCATAAAAAAAGGACAGATGTTATGATCTGTCCTCTTATTATAAATTTGTAGCCTTTATTTTATCATAATCATCTTTTTGGATGCGGTATAATCGCCTGCATTGATTTGATAAAAATAAATCCCACTGGCAACAGCTTTACCCGATTGATCTGTCCCATCCCAATTTACTGTGTGTTTTCCAGCCGTTTGGTTTTCATTTACTATCGTCTTGATTTTCTGACCCAGAAGATTAATAATCGAGATCGAAACATCGGATCGTTTCGGAATCGAATAACTAATCACTGTTGTCGGATTAAACGGGTTAGGATAGTTCTGAGACAAACTATAACTTTCCGGTAAATTAGTATCAGTGATATTATCTTCAACATCGGTTGAAGCATCGGCGTTCGGATCCCATGCCAATAGATATCCCGGTAGAGTCATAATCAAAGCTGTTTTGCCACCCGCCCAGATATCAAAATAGGTTCCATATTCGGTATCAAAATTAGTCATAACAAAATTGTCATATAATACATTATAAACAAGAATATTTGCACCACCGCCAGAAATTGTTTTTTGCATAACCAGAACATCCTCTTGACCTCTGAAGCCACTCATTAATTCGCCAGCATATTCGCTATATGTCCGAGTATATGTACTGTATCCACTATATATATTATCAACACTACGAGTCAGCATAAAGTTCGATTTAGCCACTATATGACTGGCATAAATATAACTCCAGCCAAAAGGCATTGAAGTTGTAACTCCGGTAACACCATCGAAAATTTGCATCGGTCCAGAAATCTCAGTATCATACCAGAAAATATAATCCCGTTGTACCCCTTTTCCGACTTTGGCATGAGAAGAACCAAAATCTACTGATGACCAACTATCCAAACCGGGTGAATAGAGATACAAGACATATGGTCCACCAATATTGTTTGACATTCTTCCGCCGACATTGGTTGAATCAAACCGACCAAAAGTGCTGGCCGATTCGAATGTGAAAGTATGGATTTGGTCATTGTTGTCCTGATGATAGCTATATATATGAACGGTGCTATCGAGAGATCGTTTACATTCTGCAATACCCCAATTATCATACATCCTGTGACCAATCGAATTATAATAGCCGCCTTCTATCGAAGGTAATCCGGCGCTGATTCCTAATTCTGCTTCTACATCATAAAACCAGACTTTACTGCAATCAGAAGATGAATATACAATACCCCCAGCCGCTATAATTGCGCTCATGGAGCAGGTCGGATAAATAAGCGGAGATATAAAAGAGGAAAAACTGTTAGTGGTCCCGTTGTAAACACGATGATTTAGAACGCCGCTATCTTTAATTCTTTCAGTAGCAATTGCAATCTCTCCACCAGCCTCGGTAATATATGGACAGTTGTCATTACATGTATAAGTATAATCATAACTGGTCTGAACAAAATTGCCATGTCTGGTGTCAAACCCAAATATATCAATTTTCCAATTGTTATCTTCAATTCGATATCTATCCTCAAACATCGCGCTTGTTCCTGGATGTCCACGACGTGCGATAGAATTCCAGATTGCAGAACTATTAGCTCTTTCAAGCAAGACATAATCGCCCGAAAAAGCAGAGTATCCAGCAAAGAAATGAGAAACCGAATCTGCCGCGGGTGTCATATTTTTATAAAAAATAAAGCCATGATTTAATTCCTCATGTTCAATAAACCCGTCGCCATCATATCCGGCAAATGTCTTAGTGAGATAGCTATAGGCAACAAGTTTTTTGTAATCACCAGTTTCACTCGCATAGAAAAGAATATAATCTTCAATACCATACATTCCCCAACTGATGACATCGCCCATATCCGAGATATCATAGGTTCTCCAGACATTATCTTCGCCATCAAAAACATAAAAATTCTGATCTGTAACAAAATAGGCCATATCGGCCCTGCAATCATGGCCATAGGTAGTCCCGGGTAGCATCGCCCCGGTATATGAAATCGGCACAAACTCCTGTGTTAGGCCATTGTAGGCAACTACCATTTCATCGTTATAAACAAAGGCGACATTTCGGCCGACTTTGATTTGAGAACTCCAATCAAGATCGGTTGACGCCGTATAAGTGTGCCACTCGGCTGAACCAATATCAAAAGCATAAATTTCCGGTGCCATTCGATCGACAAAAATAAGACAGTTTTCACCGACCATCCGCGACCAATTGGCCGGACGATCACCGGGTAATTTATATTCTACCCAGGCGCCTTTATTCTGAGCGTTGGCATGATCAGTCGGCATTATGGATATTAGAATTATCAGAAATGCTAATCCAAAAAATGTCATTAATCTACACATACTCTGACCTCCAAAAGCAAATATTTTCCTGCACAGATATTATAACCAAAGATGTTGTACTCGTTATTATCTAATTGTAATATAACAAGATATACAAAATTGTCAACCCTTGACAAAAAAGGTAAATAGTGATATTTATAATCGAATAAAACTGCGAAAAAGATGCCAAAATTAAAGAAGTAATGTATTTAAATAGATTAATTATATATCTGTTTCAGATAAGTGGCAGAAAAAACAAACAAAAGGCAAAGACCGATGATAAAAGATATGAGTTTTGTGCCGGTTACAAAACAAAATTGGGAAATAGCAATAGAACTGGAAGTTAAAGAAGACCAGAAAAAATTTGTCCCATCAGCGGCTGAATCGATTGCCTCGGCTTATATTAAACCATGGGATGAAGCCCTCGATCCCTATGCAATAATGTTGGTAGATAAGATGATCGGGCTGTTTTATATCTCCTACACGCCCGAGAGTATTGATAACTATTGGATCGGAGGGTTTTTTATTGATAAAAACTACCAGGGTTCGGGATATGGGAAATCATCTCTTAATAAAATATTGAAGTTTATTCCATCGGTTCATCCAAATTGCCAAGAGATGAAATTAACCGTTGAGGAAGAAAACTGTATCGCCCGAAAGCTTTACGAAAATCTGGGATTTGTCACAGATAATAAGGTTAATAAATATGGCGAGATCATTTATTCAATTTTAGTCAAAGATATTTCATGATTTAATATATCATCCAATAGTTACTTCGATTGCAGACAATTTCATAATTTTATTCATTTGGAGTAATC
>JAAERC010000895.1 GCA_024230695.1 Candidatus Zixiibacteriota bacterium | reverse complement strand
CAACTCCGATCTATTATTTATTCGAAAAGGTGAGAGTTTTACAGCCAACTACTCTATTTCAGTATCAATATATAATAAGAAAAATATTCCAATTATCAGTGAGACTAAAGATAAGGAAATAGTAGTTGAACAATATGCTCGAACCGTCTTGAGATCCGATTTTAGAACAGGACAATTGAATTTCTTTTTGGACCCCGGAAAATATAAGGCCGAATGTTTTTTACTGGATAATAATTCAAATAAAAGTAGGAAAAAAACATTTAATTTCACGGTGCAGAAATTTGATAGCCGAAACCCAAAGGTATCTGGAGTCGAATTTGTTTTTGCGGCTGATACTGAGATCTTTGATTCTACTTTTGAAAAAAACGGTATGACCATTATACCCAATGTTGGACGTATTTATGGCGAAGATACGGCATCGGTTTTTAGTTATTATTCTGAGATATTTAAGGGAAATGGCAAGGTCGAAAAAGTTTTTATTGAAACGCGGTTACTTGACCGCAAATTGAAAACTATTTATTTTGATTCGATTACGGCCGTTTTTGATAGTCCGGTGATTGCCCAATTCAGGCAGGTGCCCATTAAGGAGTTTAAGGGCGGGGAATACACTTTAGAGATCATTCTTAAAGGCAGAAGAGGGAAAGTGGTTGATAATTACAGGAGTAAGTTTAATATATATTGGTCTCCGGAAGCAATGGTTTTAAATGATTATAAAACAGCTGTGAAGCAGTTAAAGTATATAGCAATCCCGGCAGAGATGAAGGAGATCGAAAATATCGAAAACTCAGCCGAGAGATTAAAAGCCTGGAATAAATTCTGGGATTCCCATGATCCATCACCAGGAACTATTGAAAATGAAGTCATGATAAGTTATTATTATAGGCTTGAGCTGGCCAATAGACGATTTTCGGTTATGCGCCGTGAGGGATGGCGGACTGATAGAGGTATGATATTAATTATGTATGGTGAGCCGGACCAGATCGAGGATTATCCTTTTGAACGAAATAATAAGGCTTATCAGGTATGGAATTATTATAATGTGAATAGTAAACCGAGGGTATTTCTTTTTATTGATGAATGGACCAACAATGAATTTGTTTTACAATACCCCTATGATGGAGTTAGGTAGAAATGACGGGAACTAATGCAATGATGAATCGGATCATTTTATTGACGGTAACGGTAATTATTATGGCCGGAGTATCATTTTCTCAGAAGATGCATTCAGGGCCTTTGAGTATTCAGGCGGGTATAACTGTTTTTGACGACGCTTCCGATAATCAGAATTCATATGTGCAATTTCCATATTCTGTGAAGCGCAATCAGTTTCAATTTATTTCGGTTCCTGGTACAGAACAATTTAAGGCTACAATCTATGCCGAAATAGTTCTTTCTGATACACTGGGTAATCATCTTGATTCGGCAAGTACGTATTACTACACATATGCCGGAAACAGACAGGAAACAGAAAATGGCGATATAAAATTGTTTAATAACTTATATTTGATATTGGAGCCGGGCAAATATAAAGCTTCATTAAATGTAATTGATGTCACCAGTAAAAATAAAGGCTCGTTTCTTTATGAGAGGATAGAGATTGATTCGCCGATTCCTGGACAATTAAGATTGAGTAATATTGAAATGGCCCATGATATAAACATTGTGGATGAATCATCGGCAAATAGTTCATCCCCGTTGGTAAAAAATAATTATAGAATCATCCCCAACCCGATGGGAATTTATTCAGAAGCAGATTCAAGTCTATTTAT
>JAAERC010000894.1 GCA_024230695.1 Candidatus Zixiibacteriota bacterium | reverse complement strand
GATGCCGAAGATATTTTCCGAAAAGAAAATATTCCATTATTCAGTTTAGAATCATATCGACCGCTTGGTGAATTTGATATTATCGGATTCACCCTCTCTTATGAGATGGTTTATACCAACCTGCTTAATATTTTGGACCTTGCGGGGATCCCGCTAAAGGCCAAAGATCGAACCGATGAGATGCCATTAGTGATTGCCGGTGGACCGGTTGTAAACAATCCGGCGCCAACATCTGATTTTGTAGATATTTTTTATCTAGGTGATGCCGAAGAAAATATTATTAAGATCCTTGAAATCGTTAAAGATTCAAAAGAGCTTTCCAGAACCGAAAAACTAAAAAGAATCGTTAGTAATGTTCCGGCGGTTTATGTTCCTGAGTTTTATGATCCAAAAACATTTCGACCCATTATAGATGAGGCCCCTGAATTTGTAAAAAGTGCCCGGCTCAAAGAGCTTAAACCAGCGTATTATCCGCAAAATAATCTGATTCCATATATAGAGACGATTCATGACCGACTATCGGTTGAGATTATGCGGGGATGTCCGCGAGCTTGCCGATTTTGTCAAGCAACAGCTATTTACAGGCCCGTTCGAAAACGCCCCAAAGAAGAAATTATTGCACAGGTATATGAGCAACTTGGCAAAACCGGATATGACGAAGTTTCACTATTGTCTTTGTCATCGAGCGACTACCCCGACATAGTCCCTTTGATGGGACAATTATCCCGAGAATTGCATAAAAAACAGGTGGCTCTGTCGTTACCATCACTTCGTCCCGGTACATTTACCCAGAATTTGGCCGATGCGATAAAATTATGTCGCAAGACCGGACTCACTTTTGCGCCGGAGGCTGGCACCGAGCGACTGCGTGCCGTTATCAGAAAAGATATTACAGATAAACAGCTATATG
>JAAERC010000893.1 GCA_024230695.1 Candidatus Zixiibacteriota bacterium | reverse complement strand
TTATTAATATATTGAAGGAGATAATAATATGAGGCATAGAAAATATCACATAGGTCTGATTGGCCTGGTGATACTAATGATGCTCCCCTCACTTGTTTATTCACAAGCTAAAGTTGGTACGACCGGGCTGAATTTTCTTGAGCTTGGCGTTTCGGCCAGGGCTATGGGTGTTGCTGAAGCCTTTACCGCCGGCGTAACTGATGCATCGGCTGTTTATTATAATCCGGCGGGATTACCATATGTTTATGGTAAAGAGGTGATGTTTACTCATATTTCAATGCCGGCTGGAATCAATTATGAGTTTGCGGCTTTAGTCATTCCTGTCGAAGGCCTGAATGGAGTTGTTGGATTTGGTGTCTATTCTTTAAACACCGGTGATATTCCATACACTACCTATCCATATCCGCTTGGTGCCGATGAAAATGACAATATGCAGTATTTTTCAGCAGGGGATTTTGCCTTTTCAATCAGTTATGGTCGTTTTTTGACAGATAAATTCTCTTTGGGAATTACCGCGAAATTCATTCATGAAGGATTGCAGTTAGAATCAACTTCTGGCTGGGCGGCTGATGTTGGGACTTGTTATAATTCC
>JAAERC010000892.1 GCA_024230695.1 Candidatus Zixiibacteriota bacterium | reverse complement strand
AGTAATTGTCCACTGGCAATATATTCCTCCGAAGGAATCGAATCCAAGGTTATTTCTGCAATTGCTCTATTAACAGCGTTGCCAATAGTGGTGTCGGAATCCTTTGTATAGCTCAATACGGGGATCCACAGCTTTCCATTTCTATAAAAGAAAAAACTCAGGGTGTCGATTTCCTTTATTTTCAAATCATATTTGTTCAATGTGTTCAGAATATACTGCTCATTACAAGTTATAATTGAATCAATCTTCTCCCTGCTTCGCAATGTTAAATCCAGTTTACTTAAGAATTTGTTATACTCCGTATGCCAGATAGTTGTATCAATTTTTGTGGTATCCAGTAATCCTTTGTTTATCTCTTTTACTGTCCTTTGCTTTGGTTTCAATTCACCGTTTTTATAATATTCTTTGCAGCCGCTAACATGTTTACCATTTTTATATTCCCATTCAGCCCACAATTCACCGGTTCTGTAATATTCTTTTGTGATACCATTTAATTTGCCATTTTCATATTTATGTTTAAATCGCAGTTCTCCTGTTCTATAATATCCTTTACCCGTATCAAGCAACATACCATCTTCATAAATCCATTCACTCTTCAATTCACCAGTTCTGTAATATTGTTTTGTGACACCATTTAATTTGCCATTTTCATATTTATATTTATATTGCAGTTCTCCCGTTCTATAATATCCTTTACCTGTATCAAGCAGCATACCATTTTTATAAACCCATTCACCCTTCAATTCACCGGTTTTGTAATATTCTTTTGCAACACCATTTCTTCTACGACCAACGAATTTATACTCATAATGTAATTCGCCAGTTTCATAAAACTCCTTGCCGAGATTTTTAAATAAAGCACAGTGCAATGTGAGTAAAGTAAAAACCAGAATAGTGGATAGGAGAAATGTTTTATTCATGGAGTGTGCCGTTTTGGGAAAAGAAATCTGTTTACAAGAATATAGTTAATAGAGATGGGATTGATAAATGTTTAGACCAGGGGCGGGGGGAACTTTTCTTTTTGTTCATTTAACTGATAAAATGAATAACAGGCAGTTTACTACCATTATGAATTATCCTCATAGAGGGTAAACGAACAACTAGTTTCATTTAGGACCACGAGGCATTTTCTATTCTTTGTGAATTGAATAGTGATATTATATTTCTTCAGTCCGGGTAAAGCAGGAGGATTACTCCTCCCACGTCCCCACAGACCCGTGCTAGCGCGTTTAACGCACACGGTTCCTCGAATTATGGTTTTGCTACGTATCATACTAACACGTACCCTGAATTGCTATTTGCTGCCTTGACGTTGACACAATGAAAGGTTACTGAGTACCTCTTGTGTTTCTGGCAACAAGTCCATAATCCGACACCCCCCTTTCTTACTAACAGGCTCCGTTCGGTTTCGTTCGCCTGCCTTCAAGCAGTACTATGAGGGTGCTAAGACTTCCTGTCCATCATCCTGAAACGGTTCGTTTCCTTCCCAATCCAGTACCATATTCAGTCTCCAGTTATTTGCTCACATGTAAGCTGAAGACTCACTTACACATGCCAGGCGAATTTCTCGGTTTGTCGATGGCTTCCCCTACTGCCATTTTGTTATCTGATACGGAATCAACAGGATCTCCCATCTTCCGGAGGAACCCTCTTATGTATATGCCATGCTCTTCGACCCCGGTCGGATTGATT
>JAAERC010000891.1 GCA_024230695.1 Candidatus Zixiibacteriota bacterium | reverse complement strand
ATTGCGATACAGAAGTAACACAATCGCCAGACCAACAACCGCTTCTGCGGCGGCAATAACAATTACAAAAATTGCAAATATCTGACCCGTTAGATTATCGGGACCGATAAATTTATTAAAAGTAACCAAATTTATATTAACTGCGTTAAACATCAACTCTAAAGACATCAGGATACCAATAGCATTACGTCTGGTCAGAACACCAAAAATACCGATTGCGAATAAAATTCCTGCAAGAGCGAGATATTGTAACATCATATCTTCTCCCTCCTGGCCAGAACAATGGCGCCAACCATCGCCGCCAAAAGAACAATCGAGACAACCTCAAATGGTAACACATAATCGGTCATCAAAAGTTTACCGATTGTTAAAGTATTGTTTTCGGGAAGAGGACTGTCAACGACTTTCCAGACCGTATATCCAAATGATCCGAGACTAGTGAGCAAAAATCCGGCGCAGACAAAAATCGCGAGAGTGACATTGTTATTGCTCTGCATTCTCTGTTTAGTTGCCAGACGTGATGTTAACATTATCGCAAATATCATTAGTATTGCCACCGCTCCGACATAAATCAAAATCTGGACCGCGGCCAAGAATTCGGCTCCCAGCAAAACATATATTCCGGCAACACCAAACAATGCCAGAACCAGAAAGAGAGCACAATGGAAAATATTTCTTAACGAGACAACATAGATCGCTGACACAATTATTATAAACGACAGCAGATAGAAAAACAGTTGTGATACTTCAACACCAAACACTGTTACTTATCTCCTTGTTCATCTTTTGATTCATCATTTTTTGTTTCAACATCATCCGGTT
>JAAERC010000890.1 GCA_024230695.1 Candidatus Zixiibacteriota bacterium | reverse complement strand
GATCAATCCGTCAGAAGGCGAACTGCTGTACAGTCCATCCAATGATATTATTCTCCGTCTGCATGGATTATCATTTGATGTTAACAAATCTGATATTCAGGACAAACATATTGGACTACTGGAAAAGATCCAACAGGTCATTACATTGTTTGACTATTCCCAGATCCTCATTGAAGGACACACCGATTCACGCGGGAACCCATCGGCAAATACATCATTGTCCGAGAAACGCGCCTACTCGGTTATGCAGTATCTCAGACAGGCGATGCTTATCAGCGCTGATAATATTAAAGCCATTGGTTATGGTGCTCATAAACCGGTGGCATCAAACGAAACTGTTGATGGTCGCTCCAAAAACCGACGGATAGATATTATTATCATGCAATAAAAGTTTTGTGATAAATTTAAAGGCGGTCAAATTTAATCTGACCGCCTTTTTTTATTAAAGTATTATACTTTATTAAATTTCTGCAATAATACTTACAGGAGGAATAACCTATGCCAAAGGTTGATTGGTTCTATTGCCGAGGCGACTGACAGTCATGCAATAAAACGCGGGAGTTTTTCGCTATCAAGTAACCAATTTATCCAAACATAGACTATTTTATTACGATCGCGGGTTTAAAAATCGGGGCCGTTTTTTTTATTTATAATTATAGTTTACTTCATGGTATTTTTTTCCTATGGCCTGTTTCGGCCGTTTCAAGTATTGAAACATGTTTCATTTCTGCTCAAACATTGAACATTGTCAGTTTTTTCATCAGAATTTTAGGTCGTTTTTTATCCAAAAACCCTCATTAAAATAACGATACCGCTTGTTACTCATAGTCTTAGGAATCCATCACCGTTTTGGCCCGCTTTTTGACATTACTAAATTTGACAATCGCGAAGACGATAAATTTAAAGGAGATAATGATATGAAAAAGAGGGCTTATATTTTGCGTCAAAATTTACAAAAAACTGTTTCAACATTAACCATATGTGCTATTTTTTCCGTTTTGCTTCTGAGCATAGCAGAACCGATCCATGCCGGAGAAGTAACACCTACATCAATAACTATTAACTGGACCGCTCCCGGAGACAATGGAACGGATGGCACAGCCACCATGTATGATATCCGCTTTTCAACATCACCGGTTAACTCCGACAATTGGACCAGTTGTAATCAAGCTGTAAATGAACCTAATCCACAATTATGCGGAAGTGAAGAAAACTTTACAATTACAAATTTGGATCCGGATACATGGTACTATATTGCAATGACTTCCTTAGATGAAGCTTTAAACCGCTCGGAACTATCCAATGTCATCGCAGTCAAGACCCAGTCACTCAGTCTTGATGTTGAAACTGATAATATCAATATACCTGAGAATTTTCAGCTGGCTCAGAATTATCCCAATCCATTTAATCCATCAACAAAAATAGAGTTTTCTATTCCGGTCACCGCCTATGTTACAATTTCAATATTTAATGTTCTTGGGCAGGAAACCAATACTATTGTCGATGAGATCAAGCCGGCCGGTAACTATACAATTACATGGAACGGAACAGATTCATACGGGCAGAAAGTTTCATCCGGCCTCTATTTCTATCGTATTAACGCTAATGACTATACCGAATCAAAAAAGATGGCATTAGTTCAATAATATATATTCCTGCGTATTTCAAAACGGCGTTTCGGCGCCGTTTTTTTTATGGTAAAAAACTGAATACGATTCTTTCAAAAATACTGGTGGAATTATACCTCTCAATAATTTATTATCCCTTATGAATATTCTTGGAATATCGGCCTATTATCATGATAGCGCGGCCTGCCTGGTTCGTGACGGTGAGATTATTGCCGCCGTGCAGGAAGAGCGCTTCAGCCGTATTAAACATGATTCTAACTTTCCAACAGAAGCGGTTAAGTATTGTCTAAAAGAAGGGGATCTTGAACCAAATCAAATCGATCTGGTCGCTTTCTATGATAAACCCTGGATAAAATTCGAGCGGTTGATGGAGACCTATCTTGCTTTCGCGCCGCATGGTACCAGATCATTTCTTATGGCGATGCCTCTCTGGTTAAAGAAAAAACTCTGGATGAGCGAACTAATTAAAAATGAATTACCCGGATACAAAGGCCAAATCCTATATCCAGAGCACCATCAATCTCATGCCGCATCGACTTTTTTCGTTTCACCATTTGAACAAGCCGCGATCCTTACAATGGATGGTGTCGGCGAGTGGGCGACCGCGTCATGGGGTATTGGTTTGGATAACAAAATTATTTTGCAAAATGAACTCCAATTCCCGCACAGTCTTGGTCTTTTATATTCGGCTTTTACATACTATACCGGTTTCCGGGTCAACTCGGGTGAATATAAAATGATGGGACTGGCACCGTATGGTGAACCAAAATATGTGATGACCATTCTCGATAATCTGATCGACCTCAAAGATGATGGAAGCTTTCGACTCGACATGAGCTATTTTAATTATTGTTCCGGATTGACGATGACCTCCAAGAAATTTCACAAACTGTTTAAGGGACCTCCACGTTTACCGGAATCGGAAATCAGACAAAAAGATATGGATATTGCCACATCGATTCAAAAAGTTACAGAAGAGATAATTCTCAGAATGGCTCGTTTTGTTCGCCGGGAAACCGGCCAGAAAAATCTTTGTCTTGCCGGCGGGGTCGCTTTAAACTGTGTCGCCAATGGTATCCTCCTGAAGGAAAATATATTTGACAATATCTGGATCCAACCGGCGGCTGGTGACGCCGGAGGAGCGCTCGGCGCGGCTTTATTTGGATGGTACCATGCTCTTGAAAACAAGAGAACAATAGATAATTCAAAAAGAGATTATCAAAATAGTTCGTATCTTGGGCCATGCTGGTCAACCGATGAGATCGAAACCTTATGTAAATCAAATAATTATCCTTATGCCCGAAACAGCGAATCCGAAACAATTGATATTGTCGCTAATGCTCTGGCTAACGGCAAGGTTATCGGATGGTTTTCCGGTCGGATGGAGTTTGGACCGCGAGCGCTAGGGGCGCGGTCAATTTTAGGTGACGCCAGAAGTGAGACGATGCAGTCAACTATAAATCAGAAGATCAAGTTCCGTGAATCATTCCGCCCATTTGCACCATCGGTGCTGGCCGAGGAAGCAAACCAGTATTTTGATCTGCCTGTTGAATCACCATATATGCTGATGACCGCTCAGATTAATAAGGAATATTTTTGTGATATATCACGAAAAGAACAAGAGCAAGCCGGGCTTGAAAAATTGAAAGTGATACGAAGCAAAATCCCGGCAGTGACTCATGTTGATTATTCGGCTCGTGTTCAAACTGTTAGTCAAAAAGATAATCCAAAATACCATGCTTTAATATCAAAGTTCAAAGAGAAAACCGGGTGTGGGCTTGTGGTGAACACTTCCTTTAATCAACGAGGAGAGCCGATTGTCTGTTCACCTGAAGATGCATATAACTGCTTTATGCAAACTGGTATTGATATACTTGTGATGGAAAACATTATTCTTTACAAAAATGATCAACCGGAACATGATTCCATTGATGACAAAATGCAAAAACAAGATAAACTTATTATAGAATGAATAATAACAATAACATAATCAATACAGAAAAACGCCGACTGAGAAATTTCGGGATAACAATGGCGGTTGTACTGTCAATCATTGGCGCTGTTCTATTATGGAACGACAGACCAGCCTGTATGTATCTATTTATTATTGCATCATGTTTTCTTGTTTGCGGTATCGTTTTCCCAAAATTGTTATATCCGATTGAATGTATATGGATGAAACTTGCATTTGTTATTGGCGCCATCAGTACAAGAATTATATTAATAATAGTGTACTATCTGGCAGTAACTCCAATTGGGCTTCTGAGACAACTTTTCAGTAAAGACCCGCTTGATATAAAAATTGATAAATCTACCGAAAGCTATTGGAAACCGGTTGATCATAAAGACTCTAAATCTAGGTTTTATAAGCCATATTGATTGTTATTGAGTAGTAAAGCTCGGGCAGACGAGGCGACTGCCGCACACAAAATTAGCAACTCACGCACTTGGTGGGTGTTTAAAAATTTATCTGAAAAATCACTTTATTACATAGAATAATGGCAGGATCACGGGATCCTGCCCTACAAAACTAATCTATTATTCCGGGCAGTTTGGGGGCGGGCCAGATTTATACTTATAATTTATTAATAAGACAATATCAAGGATGTCGATCTCGGTATCATTATTAACATCCGCATCATTTAATTCAGCCGGCGCCGGACCGCCCTTATACACATAATTAATTAATAAGACTATATCAAGGATGTTGATTGTACCATCAAGATTAACATCGCCACAGCCGCCAGTCTCAACCTGCCATCCGGTTATTGTTGCCATCATCCACCAAAAGGCTTTGCCTTTCTGATAACAATTAAAACAGTGCGAATGGGCACAGCTGGCCGGGCACATATCACATGTATGAGTCGCGCACCAATCGCTACACCAAGCGCAGGCATCGGTTTCATCCGGGTAATAATTTCCATCGGGGTCATAACTTTCAATATCCGCAAAATCAAAAAGGATTTTATCATTAAGGGCACAATAATCGCGAATCTGATTATTTCTAATATATAAATTACCGTCAACCCCGCCGCCATCAAGATGCCCGGTCATATAAATAAATTTAACAGTTGGGTAATCTAGTTCCAACTGGCTCATGACGGACAAATATGTGTTAATACCTTCTTCAGTATTATCCGAAGCTCCACCACACCATGACCACATAACAATATTATAGTCTGGATTGGCATCTAGCCAGCTTTCTGTTGGCGGCAGCCAGGTGATGTCGCCATTATGTCCCAAATCATCGCTTATTTCATGAAAAGTCGGCAAACTATAAGTTGGATTTTCTGTATCTAATAGATTTAATCCGGTCATAATCTGACTGCCATGCGAGGTGTGGCCATAGAATAGATTGTAATTATCCTGTATTTCATCTATAACTGATACCGGAATAGACTCAAATAGAGCAACTTTATTATGATCGGCAATTACTGCCGCAATTGAAAAACCGCCAATACCGCAAAATATAATCAGCATAATGGCAATATACAGAGATCGTCTTATCTTCATTATTTCCCTCACAGACTTGTATTAATTGTAGAAGCTATTTATTAAAGATAAGAATTTCTGGTGATTACACAATAAAAATCTGGCATTGTTCTAAATAAAATCAAAAGGGAAAGGCCGCCCGGGGAGGACGGCCTTATTGTATAGAAAAACATAAAAGGGGTCAAATTAAATCTGAGTCGTATCTATTTCATACTTCTTTAT
>JAAERC010000889.1 GCA_024230695.1 Candidatus Zixiibacteriota bacterium | reverse complement strand
GAGATTGTTCCGCAATTTGATAAGAGAGATTCCGGCTTCACAAGAGTCCTTAAGGTTGGATTTAGACGTGGCGATAGTGCCGCTATTTCACGGGTGGAACTTCTTGTTGAAGAACCAAAAGTTGAAAAAGCGACAAAAAAAACATCTAAGAAAAAAGCTGCTGCTGAGAAATAGAAGATACTGATCCTATACGGATAAATAAAACGGCCGCCTTATAGGCGACCGTTTTTTTATTGAGAAATCATTTGCCAATTTGGCGTCATTGTTGTATAATTACGATTCTTAAACGATACTGTTATATTAGCCCTGTAACTAAATGGGTTGCAACGGATTTAAAAAATACCATATGTGGTGCGGGACTGTTAGGGAGAATTGATTCTACCGAAAGGAGTAAATTTTGTCAGAGGAATTAAATGCTGTCCCCAAAAAAGGGATGTCAAAAGGCTGTTTAATCGGTCTGGTTGTAGTTGGAATATTGGCTATTATAGTTATAGGTTCTGGCATTGTTTGTTATGTTTATCAAGATGAGCTGTTGGAGTATGGGCTTGATAAATCGACTGACATGATCGCTCTTGAGATTAAGGCCAATCTGCCAGAAGAGTTTACCGAAGCTGAAATTGATGAGCTTTTTGATAAATTAAAACAAGCGATTAAAAACAAGGAAATTAATCCCGAATCTATTCAAAAACTTGTGATGCAATTCCAGTCATACCTTGAGGATCAAAAAATTGATATGGATGAAGCTCGTAAGTTAATTGAAGAGATCAAAGAAACCATAGAATATTAGGAGTTGTCTGTTTGTCTGTTGGTATTGTATGGGGCGTGTAACAATGATAATACCAATGGGTAGCGAGAGAATGATAAAGTAATAGTTTATGTATGATATATTAATAATTCTGCTGGCTTATCTTCTTGGATCGATCCCATTCGGGTTGGTTATTGCCAGGTTGTATGGTGTTTCCGATATTCGTTCCGTCGGTTCCGGGAATATTGGTGCCACCAATGTTATGCGATCGGTTGGCAAATTTCCGGCATTATTAGTAACTATCCTTGATATTACCAAAGGTACTATTCCTGTGATTATTGCGGGAGTATTTGGTGGTCAGCTTTTGGGGGATATTGAATATCTGAAATTGACCGCTGGGTTGTTTGCAATATTGGGTCATGTTTTTCCAATTTTTCTTATGTTCAAAGGCGGCAAAGGTATCAATACTGCATTTGGCGTATTTATAACATTACTTACTGTGCCGACTTTGATTGGTGTTGGAGTATTTATATTATCTGTTTTTATCAGCAAGTTTGTTTCTCTTGGTTCGATTTTGAGTTCAATGTCACTTTCTATTTCTGTATATATTTTGAATACGTTAAACAATTCTGGTTATCATCCTGTTTATTTACCG
>JAAERC010000888.1 GCA_024230695.1 Candidatus Zixiibacteriota bacterium | reverse complement strand
ATGTTTCTCTTTAAATATTTTTTAATCTCTGTTTTACACAAGAACTTACGAATAATGTAATTTGCCCGTACCAATAATTATCTGATCTCAAAAATATTATTATTTGCGAAAATAATCTTAGCAAGTAAATACTTGCTTACGTATTTCTGTGTATGAAAAACTCAGATAAGCAAAAACAGATCAGAAGACCAACTGAGGTCCGGCAACGTGAAATTATTGATGCCGCAATGCAAATACTTACCACCGATGGCGCCCGACATTTCACTGCGGATCGGTTGGGTATGGTTGTGGGAATAGCAAGTGGAACGATATTCCGTCACTTTAATTCAATGGAAGAGATTCTCGATGGTATTGTTGATAGAATAGAAGCGATTATTTTTACAGATTTCCCTCCCCAAGCAGATAATCCATTAGATCGTCTTCGACTCTTTTTTGAGGCCAGAGTGGAAGCAATCTCCGAACATCCGGAAATATCTAAATTACTATTAACCAGTACGCTCATTCCGAATGGCGGTGGTCAAGACCGGGAAAGGCGATTATTTGAGTTTAAGCTTAGATCAAAAGAGTTTGTGGCAGAGTGTCTTAAAAAAGCAAAATCAGATGGATTACTGAGTAAAGATATCTCATATGAAGAGAGTAGTATTCTGGTAATGGGCTCTATCTATGCTATTGGTCATATGAGTAATGGTTCTAAGAAGAATATAAGTAACGGTACATTGATAAAACGTATCTGGCACATTCTTGAAAAATCATTAACAAACACTTTATGATAAATGAAAGGAGTCAATCATGAGATTGACCAAAATCTTAACAGAAGAACATCGAGTTATTGAGGTTATGCTTATATGTCTCGATAATATTTCCAAAAAGGCCAACAGTTCAGGCAAATTGGATGAGGAGTCTGTGGCTCAGGCGATTGATGTTATTCGTAACTTTGCTGACAAGTGTCATCATGGCAAAGAGGAAGATCACCTATTCGCCACGTTGGTTGATAAGGGTATGAAAAAAGAGGGCGGTCCTGTTGGTCAAATGCTGGCCGAACATGAACAAGGTAGGGTTTTTGTTAAGGGTATGTCTGATGCCGTTCCAGAAGCAACTGCCGGTAATGCTGATGCTCTATTGAAGTTCACTCAAAATGCCCAAGGATATATTCATCTACTCAGAGCTCATATACAAAAGGAAGATGGCATTTTGTTTCCAATGGCTGATAAAATCCTGAGCGAGGAGGATCAAAAACAGTTAGTGAAAAAAATTGAATTTGTTGAATCTGAACAGTTGGGTTTGGGCGCTCATGAAAAGTACATTGATATAGTGCTGTCACTTGCCAATAAGTATGGCGTTGATGTTAAACATATCTCAACCGATTCAGTGAACGTAATCACTAAATAGGAAAGGAGTGTAATTGTGAAGAAATTATGGATAGCATTTGCGCTTGTAGTTGTGATTTCTTTTGCGGTCCTCGGTTGGACCGGCATAAAGATATATCAGGAAAAACCCCCAATTCCTGAAAGTGTAATAACCAATGAAGGCGTCACTGTAATTCAATCTGGTGATATATCAGAGGGACAAAATGTATGGCAGGCAATGGGGGGAATGGAACTCGGTTCAATTTGGGGGCACGGAAGCTATGTCGCACCTGATTGGTCAGCAGACTGGCTACATAGAGAATGTGTCTTCATTTTAGATAGATGGTCCAATGATGATTATGGTATGTTGTATGACGATTTGCATCCAGAAAATCAAGCCATGCTTAAAGAACGATTAAAAACACTTATGCGGACCAATACTTATGATCCGGCTACAAATCGTATCGTTCTCGATCCTATTCGCCGGGACGCTTTTGAATATAATCTGGCCCACTATCAAGATATTTTCATGAATGGACATGCTGAGTATGCAATTCCGGCAGGGACAATCAAAGATCCGGCAAGGATGCGTCAAATGGCGGCCTTTTTCTTTTGGAGTTCTTGGTCTGCTTCTACAAATCGGATAGACGACAAGATAACATATACAAGTAACTGGCCACATGAGCCTTTGATTGACAATGTCCCAACGAGCGATTCAATAATCTGGACAGGTTTCAGTATCATTATGTTATTGGGTGGGATAGGTCTTCTGGTTTGGTACAATGCCTCTCGGAAACATGATGTGGTCGCTGAACAGCTTCCAGATAATGATCCGCTATTAAATTTTAATGCTACTCCTTCGCAGTTGGCTACAATAAAATATTTCTGGACGGTAGCCGGGCTTTTCCTTTTTCAAATGGTAATGGGAATAATATCGGCCCATTACGGAGTAGAAGGCGACGGCTTTTATGGTATTCCTCTGGCTGAGTGGATTCCCTATACCGTTGCTCGAACCTGGCATACACAGTTGGGTATATTTTGGATTGCAACTGCCTGGCTGGCGGCAGGATTGTTCATTGGACCGGCTGTTAGCGGAAAAGAACCTAAATTCCAGAAATTAGGCGTCAATGTTCTTTTTGGAGCATTGTTGGTTGTTGTTCTTGGATCATTTGCTGGCGAGTGGCTAAGTGTGATGGGTTATCTTTCGGGTGATTCATGGTTTTACTTTGGTCATCAGGGATATGAGTATGTTGATCTTGGTCGGGTTTGGCAGATTGCCCTGCTTATTGGACTGATGTTATGGGTCTATCTGGTAGGTCGTTGTGTCCTTCACGCGATTAGTAAGGGAGGCGAGCAAAAACCTTTGATGACGATGTTTCTCATATCAGCAGTTGCTATTGGCGGATTTTATATGGCTGGTCTTATGTGGGGCAAGCAGACTCATTTGTCAGTAGTTGAATATTGGCGGTGGTGGGTCGTTCATCTTTGGGTAGAAGGATTCTTTGAAGTATTTGCCACAGCGGTAATAGCGTTCCTTTTTGCTAGATTAGGATTGATT
>JAAERC010000887.1 GCA_024230695.1 Candidatus Zixiibacteriota bacterium | reverse complement strand
CCAGTTTCTGTTTTTCATTCACCTCAGGCTTACGCTGAGAAACGAATGCTTTCAGTCGTTCATCGGAGGTTATTCGAGATGTTCTCATTTATTCTCCATTATATTAATTCTCTATTTTCAAAATTTATCATAGTTCTTACCCGTTTGATTTTTTCGTAAATTTATTTTGTCATGCCCCTCGATTGTCCCGGAAAATATTGGAATATCCATTGTGGTTGAATTTTCTTTTATAAGGCTAATCTTTTCCGGACTGATAAATTCAATCCCATATTCACGGCAATTTTTTGAGATCTGAGGCGAATCGGTATAAATAAAGGCATGAATATTATAGGGTGATTTTACCGAGTGGTGAAATTCCTTGATTTCCTGATCGGGTCGGTAGGTGTGTCCGCCGCAACAAATAGCAATCTTGATACTCTTCTCGCATGAGGGACACTGGATCTCGGCTATAAGATCAAGGAGAAATGTTTCCTTAGAAAGATTGTCACTTACAGAATATCCATTAGTTTCGAATAGTTCCCGTGCCCAGCTAATTAGATCATCATGCGAAACATCAAATTTCTCTTGAGAGCTAATGACGTTATTCTCAAAAACCGACAGTTCATTATCAATAAAACGAATAATGGCTTGATCTATAGAACCATTTACATTGGGAATCACATCAATTCCGATAGCCGCCAATTGATGCCGGTAAAAATCTTTGATTCCATTACAAATAAGAGTTTCTATATCATGCAAGTGAAGAAGACGAACTCGCTTAAATCCTTCGCCTTCCGGACAATCAAATGTTTTGGATGAAATTACTTTATTATTTTCAATATTTATTATTTGAAATGTTTTGGCTACCTCAAAGCAGGGAGCAACATTGTTGATTAATTTTGGTATTGCAACATTCATATTGCAACAATGTATAACAAAGTTTGTGCCAAATTTCACAAAGCTTTATATCTATGTGTCTAACAATAAGTAACGACACGATGAAAAATGCATGTGTTGCGTCAACAGCAACACATACTGTTGCAACGCAACACATAGTGTTGCATTTTATGCTGTTTTGGTTAGAAATTTTTTATAACTGGCTAAAATCAATATTAAATCTTTTGATTTTTCGCCATAGGGTAGTTCGATGGATTCCAAGAGAGAGAGCCGCCTTGGAAATATTTCCGCCATTTTCGCGAAGTGCCAAAATTATTTGATTTTGGATATTTATTGATTCCGAAACCGGCGTCGACTTAAAATCAAGTTTTTTAGTATCATTATCATATGCTTTTGTTAATTCCGGTGGAAGGTGTTCTTTTTGGATAATACTGCTTCGACATAAGACAAAACCATGCTCAATCATATTCTCCAGTTCTCGGATATTGCCGGGGTAGTCATAATTCATCAGGATATTCATGACTTCCGGGCTGACACTGAGTATTTTTTTGCCGGTTTTGGCATTAAATCGTTTTATAAAATGATCTACTAAATGCGGGATATCCTCACGTCTTTCTGTTAAAAACGGCAGGTTAAATTTTACCACCGCCAAACGGAAATAGAGGTCATCGCGAAATTTTGCCTGCGCGACCATTATTTTCAAATCCTTATTAGTCGCCGCGATAATTCGAATGTTTGCTTTTACTGAAGTGTTTCCGCCCAATGGTTCATATTCCCGTTCCTGCAGAAGGCGCAAAAGTTTTACCTGGGTCGGCAATGGCAGTTCGCCTATCTCATCAAAAAATACTGTCCCACCCTCAGCCGCGGAAAGTTTTCCCTCTTTGTCCTGTTTGGCATCGGTAAAAGCACCTTTTTTATACCCAAACAGCTCCGACTCAAAAAGTTGAGAAGGTAAAGTACCGCAATTTATTATGACATTTTTGGAGTCTTTTCGAGGACTTAAATTGTGTATGGCCCGCGCAAATAGTTCTTTACCTGAACCTGATGGTCCCTGTATAAGTACAGTGCTTTCGCTTTCAGCAATATCGGGAAGAACTGCAAACAGCTTATGAATTTCAGGACTTTTGGAGATAATATCTTCCATCGAATAGTTTCGACTAAGTTCTTTACGAAGATGCTCAATCGGTGACAGATCCCGAAAGGTCTCCACTGCCCCCAATACATCATCGTTGTCATCCCTTAAAACAGCAGTCGAAATACTAATTGGTATTTTTTCCCCCTGGCTATTTATTATATTCACCGGCCGGTCAATAGATTCGATACCAGTTTCCAGGGTTTCCTGAAGAAGGCAATTTTCGCATATATCGGAATGAAAGATATCCTGGCAATGGCTACCAATTGCTTTTGAGGCTGGTATTCCGGTTATTTTTTCGGCGGCACGATTAAAACTGGTGATAACTCGATCGCTACTGACAGTGAAGACACCATCGGCAATAGAACTTAAAATAACCTTAAAAAATTTCAGGCTTTCTGGTTTATCTTCCATATCATCTTCCCAAATATCATCTGTAATTTTCAGTTTGAAATATATAAAATAAATAACCTCTTGGCAACCTTTGACATAGTAATCCTACAGGGAAATTAACAATCTGAATTGAATTAGTTAGGATTACATTTTTTATGGCTTATATACGGATATTCTTTATTATACTTTGACAAATTAGGTGCTAAGTTTAAGTTAAAGGAATATATCATGTCAAGAATCGCAATCCTCTATTGTAAGCGTGTTAAAGATCACTCTTGTATTGCCTGCGCCAAATGTTATAAAGGGATGTCAGAAAAAAATGGCGAGTTTGCTCAATACGATGAAATTGAATTAGTGGCAATGACCGATTGTGGCGATTGTCCAGGATTAACAATTCCAAAAGTTAAATTATTAACCGAGGTCACCAAAAATCTTGACCAGCCAATAGATGCAATTCATTTCGGAACTTGCGTCAAATTGGCAATGGAAACCGCCGCCTGTCCCATTAATTTCGACGAAATCAAAGTATTATTAGAAAACAAATTTGGAATAAAGGTCTTACTTGGAACGCATTCATATTGAGATTTTTGTCTTATTATAAATTATTAATTTTGATTGGCGATTATTTACCATCCTTACTTTCGCCTTTTTCTCTGTTTTTTATGCCGACAGACATAACTTTGCCCATCAACAAAACAAACCTTGGCTGGATCCATTTCATTTAGTTTACCGGGTTTTATCTGTTCATGATATTGGGTGTTTTTTAATGCTAACGGGTATTAAGTTATAGATAAAAAAACTGCCGGGTAAAAACCCGGCAGTTTTACACATAGTCCTAAAAAATATTCTTAGAACGCATCTTCCCAGGAAATAAATCCTGGTTTGACATCAACCATAGCGTTGACAATCAGTTCAACCAATCCGCCATAGATGATATTAGATTTTTCTTTAGCATCGTAATACTGGAAAATATCTCTGATCTGTCCCTTGCAGTTTGAACATGGGGCACATAGGTATTTTTTAGTTTCCGGTCCCGGGCATTCGGGATATGCATCAATTATCTGTTTGAATTTTTTCCTTCCAGAGACTGATATCCTCCAGTTTGTGAAATTATGACCAGACATAATCGCAAAACCGGAACCACCACCACAACAGTAGTTTTCGACACCATGCGGAGTCATTTCTCTAAACTGCGGGCAAAGATATCGCATAATCCTTCTTTGTGGTTCAACGATCCCCATCAGCCTGACCATATTGCATGGATCATGTAAGGTCACAGGAAAATCGTTCCGTGATGGGTCAAATTTAATTTTGCCGCTGAAAACTATATCCTCAAGCAGAGTCATGGCGCTTTCACGCGGGACATTAAGATCACCGGTCAAGACACGGTCGGCAATAACGGTCAGGGCCTTATGAGCATGACCACATTCACCAACAACAATCTTTTTAACTCCAAGTTTTTGAGCGGCCTGAGCATGTTTGATAGCTACTTTGGCCAGCTGAGTATCATCATACCATAAGCCATAATTGATACCGTCATAAGCAACTGTTTCCGATGATAAGGTCCAATTGATTCCAGCCGCTTCAAGAATTATTGCAAAAGCGCCCGGGTTTTCCGGCCAGGCAATAATCTCACCGGCATTATGAAGGAGCATAACATCGGCGCCTTGAACATCCCAGCGCGATTTGACTTCAATACCAGTGATGTCGGTCATATCTTCATCGATAAAATCGATATTATCTTTTACCACTTCGGAGTTCATTCCGGTCGATGAGCCGACCTGAAGTTGAAGCATCGAACCTTTCTCATGAATCTCTTTGGCGGCAATACCCATCTCCTGTGAGAAGACCTTACGAAGTTCATGAGTCACTAAAGCATTGTCAACACCAACTGGGCAGGTCTGCGCGCAACGGCGACAGATAGTACAACGATAAGATAATTCAAGCAATCGTGAAACCGTTGTCCAGTTCAAATCAATATCACCATCGGTAAAAGAAGAGAATGGTGTTTTTAAAACATACTTTTTAACAATTCGACGCCAGATTTCTGAGCGATAAGTCGGACGGTACAAATCGTTATTGCCGGAGGCTTCATAAATCGGACAGGCATCGACGCAGGTTTGACATTTGGCGCAATGCTCTAAAGTCAGCATTAACTGCTGAAGAAACGGCCAGTTGTTTTCTTTCTCAAATAGTTTTTTAAGTCCCGAAACAAATTTGTCGACCAGTTCTTTTTCTTCTTCAGGAGTTTTTGGTTTGGGAATTCCAACCGCCACGGTATCATCGAGAGTACACTCGTGCGTTTCCCTGAATTCCGGCTTAACTGTACCCCAAACCGGTTCATCATCGATTTTATCATACGGCGGTGGAAGTGGCGTCAGATCATCACGATCAACATGAGTAAGCTGTTCAGATTTTTTGCTAAAATCTGATATTTTAAGTTTTTTATTTTTCATCTTTATACACCTCATCCGTTGCAATATCTACCCAGGTCTTTTTACCATCGGCTCTGATATGTTTGGCGGCCCAAGTCGGTTTGAAGTTGAGCGAATTGATAATATCTTTTTCAAGGGCCGAGCCGGCAGTATTT
>JAAERC010000886.1 GCA_024230695.1 Candidatus Zixiibacteriota bacterium | reverse complement strand
CGTCCCGGTTACCCATCAGCTTCCGGCAAAACGACCTGATCTTAAGGTGCTCCGGCTCTAATAGATTCCAGAATTGGATCCTTGTTCTGTTCATCTACCTTTTAGACACAATAGTTATGTGAAAGTTACAATAAATGTTTTTTATCCATCCCTAAGCTTCTTTGAGGGAGGTTTCGATTTAAATCGGCTCAACGTAGCAATCTCAATATTAATTTTTGGAGCCATTACAAACTAACCCACAGCCCTTCGTTTATCTCAGGATTTATAACAAGCTGTGGGGCACCCCATTTTGTGAGCACCCAGTTAACCTTCGGAAAATGGAATTCCGAATTTCTCCAATTCGATCTTGATCAATTTTTCCAATGAGCCTTTGCCGTTATAATGAATAAAAACGGCTTTCAGCCGATTCTTTTTATACATCTCTTCCTTAAATGCGACTCTATCGCTATAAAACGGCATATGACCATACCCACAGATCTCGAGAAAGAGATTATATTCAGGAAGAAAAAAATCGGGGCGGTACTGACGACCATCGAGCAGAATCAATGGCTCATATTGATATTTGATATTGTTCTTTTCAAGATATTTAACTGTTCGTTTTTCATATTTGGAACGTACTTTGACCTTTCCGGCCGGAATTGTTGTTTCAAATTTTTGCCGTCGAGCCAGTTTCAAACCGGATGGGATAACATGTTTCCCATCCTTTTTCAATCTTTTGCGTGGGTATTTCATTTCATTAATTTGATTGTCAAAACCCTCTGGGATTTCGATTTATCTTTGTATTAAACATCATTCCCGCCGCTCTAATGTCATTCTGCCCTCTTAACATCATTTCCGTCCCTTTAATGTCATTCCCGTCTCCTCTAACGTTTCTCCCGACTCTTCTAACGTCTTTCCCGCGCACGCGGGAATCCAGGTTAGATTAACTCCTCATATAAATCATGCCAATCGTTATTATTTTTCTCAATCAAATCAATTTTCCATTTCCGCCGCCACTTCTTCATTTGTTTTTCCCTGACAATAGCCTGCTCCATACTTTCATAAATCTCATAATAAACCAAATCATGCACATTATGTTTTTTTGTAAAACCATCAGCCATGTTGTTCTTATGTTCATACACTCTTTTAATCAAATCACTGGTTACCCCAATATAAAGTGTCCCAATTCGACCACTTGCCATTATATATACATATGATTGCTTCATAGAATAAAATCAATCTGGTTCCCCGCCTACGCGGGGATGACATTGTGAGGAACGGGGATGACTTTGTGAGGATGGGATCACATGTTTCCCATTTTTCTTCAATTTTTCCCGAGAGTGTTTTAAAGGAAACCCCGCTATTTATTCTCTAAGAAATATTTAATTATTTCCGTCCCAGTAATATCAATTCTTGTTTTAACGTTCAAATATCTAGTAATATCTGAATAGACTCCATCGTCGTTTACCGGGAAATCAATAAATGTTGAAAGTGCAAATGTAACTGAATTTAAAGATGCATATATATTTAAATATGAATGGTCATCCTCATATTCAACTTCAAAGTATGCGCTTTTTAGGCGCCAGTAATCAGGATGTTGTCCCATATCATAATGATATAAATTGATTAATTCCCTGCCTTTAAATTCACAAAATACTGAAATAAACCATCCACAATCAGATTCTACTTTTTCCTTGTCAATTTTTAAAACATAATTACCACTATCGCTTGCTTTTTTTAAGATAGATTGAAAATTCTTATTAGAAAAATCGTAATCACACATCAATTCATGAAGCAATACAGTATCAATGGTAGTATTAGGGTAGATAATAGCATCACCAGTTTCAGTTAAGAATCGCTGTTTGCCGTCAATTGAGCTAATCTCAATGTAATTTTCTATTGTATTGGGTGAGCAAAAAATTAAAAAAGCAAAAAATACTGGAATAACATATTTAATCTTCATCATAGCGCTCCTCCCATTTTTCTTTGCCCAGCTAATCTTCTTATTGACTGGATATTAAATCTAGACAGACAGGAATGTCTATCCTACCAATCCACTACGCCAGCGATTCGACCTCATCGACAAGTTTGTCAAACAGCTTAATAGTTGCTTCAAATGGTTCTGAAGTGGTCATATCGACGCCGCATTTTTTCAACTGTTCGACTGGATGATCGTTTCCGCCCGATGATAGTAATACCAAATATTTTTCGATGATATCTTTATCACCGGATAAAAACTTATCAAGTATTGCCTGTGATGCGGCGTATGAGGTTGCGTATTGATAAACATAATAAGCTCGATAATAATGCGGGATTCTTGCCCATTTGACTTTGGTCAGATCATCAAGAGTCAACTCAGGCCCATAATATTTTTTATTCAGCTCGACCCAGATATTTCCGGCAACATCCGGTGAAAGGGCATCGCCCTTTTCAATCAATTCATGGATCTTTAATTCAAACTCGGCGAAAAATACCTGATGATAATATGTTCCCAGAGTCTTATCGATATGTTTGTTCAGCAAAAACAGTTTTTTCTTTTTGTCGGTCGTTTTCTTCAGCATGTAATCAAGCATCAATCCTTCATTTAGAGTTGATGCTACCTCGGCGACAAATGTAGCATACTGTGCT
>JAAERC010000885.1 GCA_024230695.1 Candidatus Zixiibacteriota bacterium | reverse complement strand
TGGTTCGATTTTGAGTTCAATGTCACTTTCTATTTCTGTATATATTTTGAATACGTTAAACAATTCTGGTTATCATCCTGTTTATTTACCGGTTACTATTATTTTTGCGATATTGGCGATTTTTACTCATCGGACAAATATCAGGCGTCTTTTTAAAGGCGACGAAAACAGGTTTAGTTTCCATTCCAGATCATCATCAGAGGTCAAAGATCATGGTTGAGAAAAAAGAAAAAATAACGGTATTAGGGGCTGGCAGTTGGGGGATTGCTATCGGTAATCTTCTTTTTAATAACGGCCACAAAATGAAATTGTGGGAGTTTAGCCCCGATGATTATAAAGTTCTATTAGAGCACCGGACTCATCCCAAGAAACTTCCAGAGGCCAGAATACCGGAAGATATATTGATCACCAATATTTTGTCTGAAGCGATTCAGGATGCCGACTATATTGTTTTAGCGGTTCCATCGCAGAATGTCAGAGATGTTTGCAATTCATTAAAACCGATAATTAAAAACGCACCCAATTTTATAAATCTTGCCAAGGGGGTGGAGGTCGGCTCGTTATTAAGAGTTTCCGAAGTTGTTGGTGAAACAATTCCCGGTTTTGATAACAATAAATTTGCCGTATTATCCGGTCCCAGTCATGCTGAGGAGGTAACCAGGGATATGCCAACCAGTATTGTGACGGCGTCAGTGAACCCTGAACTGGCCAAATCTGTCCAGAGAATATTCAGCAATAAAACATTCAGAGTTTACAGATCATCTGATTTGAATGGCGTTGAATTGGGTGGTTCACTAAAAAATATTATCGCGATTGGATCCGGGATATTACATGGGCTTGGTCTTGGCGACAATACTTCAGGGGCTTTGATAACTCGAGGTTTGGCCGAAATCACTCGACTTGGCGTAAAACTGGGTGCAGACGCTGAGACATTTTCCGGATTATCCGGTATTGGCGATTTGATAGCTACCTGTTTATCCAAACATTCCCGAAATCGATATGTTGGTGAACGGATCGGCCGGGGTGAAAAATTACAGGAGATACTTGACAGTATGGTGATGGTGGCTGAGGGCGTTTACACATGCCAATCGGCGCAGGAATTGTCTGAGAAATACAAAGTGGAAATGCCAATTACCAATGAAGTTTATAAGGTTTTATTTAAGAATAAATCTGCCAAAGAAGCGGTGAATGATTTGATGACCCGTTCTCTGAAAAAAGAAGTTTGGAATTAACCGTATTTGAGGAATATATATGCCACGTCAAAAGAAATTTACTGATGACAAGCTGTACTATTCGATTAGTGAAGTTGCGCAAATAACGCGGCTGGAGCCGTATGTTCTTCGTTTTTGGGAAAAAGAGTTTCCAATGCTCAAACCAAAGAAAAATCGCGGAGGAAACCGGACCTATCAAAAACAGGACATTGAGATTGTCAACCGTATAAAACATCTTCTGTATAAGGAAAACTATACGATTGCCGGTGCTCGTAATCGGCTCAAAGGTATCAAACCAACTACCGAGAAAAAAGAACTGGTTGCCTCGGCGAAGTTCCAGACGGCCGTTGGTGAAATAAGGAAAGAGATAGAGTCTCTTTTAAAACTTTTCCCTTGCCTTTTTTGAGGGTTAAATTAGATTAGGCTTACGTCGGGGCGTAGCG
>JAAERC010000884.1 GCA_024230695.1 Candidatus Zixiibacteriota bacterium | reverse complement strand
CGGCCAAAAATATTGTAGCATAGGTCGCCAGTCGGCCGGTTTGAACTGTTCTTAGTCCGGTTGATATATCACCAATAACAACAGCCAAACCATTAATCAGACCATCGATTATAAATACATCAACTATTTTCCAAAGAAACAGTGAGCCGTTAACAATCGGTCTGATAATAACGGCACCATATAATTCATCAATAAAATATTTTCCATGTAATAATTTGTGCAGACCCGACATACTTGTTTTAAGTTTACCGGTCAAAGCTGTGTTCTTACGATAGAGATACCAAGCCAGATAAATCGAAACCAGAACTAACAGAACCGAGCCAGCCATAAGTCCTAATTCGGTTCCAGCACTATGCGCTCCCGAAGTCAGCATATGTGAAGCAACCGGAATGTTTTGCCCGGCTTGAAACACCGGTTCAAGGAAATGTTCAAAGTAATTTACTCCGCCTAAAACATGGGGAATGCCAACATAACCGCCAATTACAGATAATACCGCAAGAAACATCAGCGGGATAGTCATTACTCTTGGTGATTCATGCAAATGTTCTTTAGTATGCGAATCCATTCTTTCTTTTCCGAAGAATGTCAGATATACTAAACGGAACATATAAAAAGCTGTCATCGCGGCGGCAAGAACCCCAAAAACCCATAACCATGTTGAGCCATACTGCGATGAAAATGCTTTCCAGAGAATCTCATCTTTAGAGAAAAACCCTGAGAATAGAGGAATCCCTGCAATTGCGAGTGTTGCGACAATAAATGTCCAGTAAGTTGTCGGCATATGTTTTTTCAATCCACCCATATAGCGCATATCCTGTTGTCCGGACATGGCATGAATAATCGATCCTGAGCCAAGAAAGAGCAATGCTTTAAAGAAAGCATGGGTCATCAGATGAAAAATACCGGCTGTAAAAGCGGCGACACCACAGGCAACAAACATATATCCAAGTTGACTTACTGTGGAGTAAGCCAATACTTTTTTAATATCGTTTTGGGCCAAAGCGATTGTTCCGGCAAAAAACGCCGTAGCCATACCAACAATAGCAACGACCGCCAGAGTTGTTGGAGCCATCATATATAAGACATTTGATCTGGCGATCATATACACACCGGCTGTAACCATTGTCGCGGCATGTATAAGTGCAGAAACTGGCGTTGGACCTTCCATAGCATCCGGTAACCAAACAAACAATGGAATCTGAGCCGATTTACCGGTAGCACCAAGAAATAATAATAATGTCGCGGCTGTAATAAGTGTTCCACCAACTGCAAACGCAGCCGGAGCTTTTTCAAAAACAGTTATAAAATCAAGCGAACCGACCTGCCAAAATATAATAAAGAGTCCCAATAAGAATCCAAAGTCACCAATTCTGTTAACAATAAATGCTTTCTTACCGGCATCGGTAGCAGATTTTTTCTCAAACCAGAAGCCAATTAATAGATAACTGCATAACCCGACCCCTTCCCATCCGACAAACATCAACAGATAATTGTTTGAAAGGACTAAAATCAGCATCGAGAATATAAACAGATTTAGATATGTGAAGTATCGTGCAAATCCGGGGTCATCGTGCATGTATCCAATAGAATAGATATGTATCAGGAATCCGACACCGGTCACAACTAAAATCATGACTATTGATAGAGGATCAAGTAAGAACCCAATGTTGACATTAAACTGTCCTGAAGGTATCCAGACAAAAAGTATCTCTTCAATAACTCTGGCATCGGCGGGCAATGCTATTAATTCAAAAAATAGATTTGCTCCCCATAGGAATGATAACCCAACCGCACTGCATGCTACAAATGCG
>JAAERC010000883.1 GCA_024230695.1 Candidatus Zixiibacteriota bacterium | reverse complement strand
TTGATTGTAAAAGATAAATCGCGCGGTTTGTAAGCCGTTGGTTTATATAGCATATATTTCACGGTCTGAAATATCCAAAAATATCCGCTGAAACAGATGCCCAATATTAAGTATGCCATAGCAACGTCGCTTGATGACCTTAATCTTATTGTTGAATCCTTCAACAAACCCACTTGAATGCCGAGCAATGAAATAGTTCACTATTTCCTCCATATAAGAATCCAATGTAGAAAGAAACTTATCAAAACATACTAAGTCACTTCCGTTAACCCGAGCTACCCAGTTCTTTATTCTACGTTTACCACCACTTCGGGAAGTCTTCGTATCAAAAATCTTTGTAAGAGCATTGCGTAATTTATAAGCGGTTTCTAAATCCGGTGAGTATCCAAATAGCAGCTTCAATAACGCTTTGTCTTTTGCGTCCAAGTTTTTCTCTTGCTTTCTGAGAACCCACATTGCCCCTTTCAATTCAGCATATTCTTCTTTAGTTAATTCTTCCTTTAACCGTTTCAATTCTTTTATACGCAACGTATCAAGTCCTTTCCTATACTGCTTGGCTACATGAAATCTATCAACCACGATTCTTGTACGTTTCCCAAAAACCTCTTTGGCTGCATTTATGAATCCATCATACATGTCAGAACAAACTGATTTGACCGTCTTTTTTAAGTCCTCTGGAATAGTTTCCAAAAAGTCTTTTACAGTGTCTTTTAGACGATCTCCCAACACTGCTAGTAATTGCACACGACCATTTATGTAGGCACTAACGATGGTCACAAAATCCTTGTGTCCCTTCTTTAGTGAAATTTCATCTAAACCAATTTGCTCCAGTTTCTCTATTGATTCCCAATCAACTTCCGTTCGTATATGGCGACGAATAATTCCCATTACTGCTTCATACCCTACTCCTTCTCGCTGACTTACATCTTCGACCGTACCACCAATTAATCCCAACAGAATATGCATCTCAAATGAGATGGTATTTGGACTGTTTCGTTTATGCCATGCAACTTGCTGAGTTGTTGTTGGTTTACCATAGCAATCCACACATTGGAATCTCGGTAATTTAACTATCAGGTACGTTTCTCGGCCCCAGAGAGGTAAATGTCTTATTCGCTTTAGTCGGTCTTTTCCGTGAGGTTTTGTAATATGTTTGCCACATTCATGACAGGTACAACCTTCTACTGTACTCTCCACGTAGATTTCATAGTGACCTTCTCTATTTATCTTAGCGTCGATTATTTCTAAACCTTCTATCTCTAATGCAACTGGCATATTAAATGTTGTTGTCATGATTGCTTCCTTTGTTTCTGTTAATTGTAATGTACTGTTTTTATTATATACTTATGTAACGAAAATTACCATAGAGCCTATTTCTTTGGCAATGGATTTTCAACATTATTGTTTAAACATTTACAGCCATCTTATGAAACGTGGTTGAGAAGACAGGGTTATGAGCCAAAGCAATTTCCGATTACTTTGCCTTGGCAACCAGTACGAGCTGGTGCCGATCAGGTAGTAGCGCGTGATAATGGCCGACGCTGTGTGGCTTTTGTACTTGAACATTTTCAAGGTGATGGTGGGCCTTTTGAAAATATTAATCTCCGTTTGAGAAATATTGGAGTTTGGGATTCTAGAGATAAGGATGGACATATCAATACTGGTTTTGCCAATATCATTAATGAAATTCAAGAAGAATTTGATTTGCATCTTAAAGAAAAAGTGCTAACATTACGTAGCTTACAAGATACCGAAATTAAAATTCCGGGGGGAACTCGTGGGAAAGATGGTGTTTCTCTAGGTGATGGTATCTCGCTTGATTTTGCTAGCTTTATAGAGGATTTTATTGATACTTGCTCACATTCTATGTTTGAACGGTTGCAGCGTTTGTTGCGCCATCCACAATTGACTGAGCTAAAAATTTATCTGCTTCCAACTGGACGGGGCGCGTTTTTTCCACTTGTTGGTAGTATGTTGTGGGCACATCAAGAACGTTTACGGAGCGAAAATAAGCCGGATAAGCAAAAATTAGAGCAAGTACGTATTGATCCGGATTTTGCTAAAACTGTTGTTTCTCAAGGTATTTGTTATCTTGCTGTGTTGCCAAAAATGGCCCAGAATATTATGTTTGTACCACGTAATTTGCCTTCTTTAGGTATCCAAGGTGACCTCGATTCTGAGACCGGTTTGCCTTTGTTTATTCCGTTATGTGCTGGTCTTCCCGCTCCGGCTGATGGTTGGCAAGTTGCTAGCTATCCATTGCGTCCCGGTAATCGTCAAGTTAGTGTAACTCTTTACCTCAGTACTGATAATCAGAAAGTGTTAGCTGATAATGACAAACGCTTGGGAGAAGTTAGCGAATACCTTAACATTACCTCAGAAACAGCACCACTGGCTCATATTATGGTTAAAGCTACCAAAGAGGATTGTTTGGATATTTACCTTGGTTTTCCTAGCGAAGCTGATGTAAGTTCAAAAAATTATGACAATTGGGAACGGAATTTATTAGGTCATTATGAAATCATGGCCGGAGCTTGTGCGAAAGCGTAGTTTTATGGCTAGATTGCAACTAAACGATTCTCGTCTTTGGATTTGGATATTTCTCGTTCCCAACCTCCGGTTCAACACCATTAAGTTAAGCAAAACCTGCGGGGAGACTAATACCCCGCAGGTTAGAACTTGCAACGACCTGCGGGGTATGGGTCTCCCCGTAGGTCTTAATTTTGGGTTAACTTAATGGCAGTGAACCTCCGGTTGGGAATGCCTTCCTAGACGCTCTGCGTCAGACTAATAAAAGTGCAAATTTATGACCGTGCAAAGTATAAATAATTCTCATCCTTGGATTTGGTTAGGTTTTGATGATATCTATGTGCGTTGGCCGGGACAGTCTAGTTGGGAGACGCTGGTTGATGATATGTCCGAAGAGTTGTCGTGGGCAGCGCGGGTTCCTATTGCTGGAGGTCAAGAATTTTTGCGTCAACCGGGACAAAAACTTGGTTTAGACGATAGTGAAGCTGGTCTGCAATTGAAT
>JAAERC010000882.1 GCA_024230695.1 Candidatus Zixiibacteriota bacterium | reverse complement strand
TTTCCGGCATCGCCCATATATCTGACACCATAAGCTGATTCTTCAACAGCGGCATCGCGCGTTAAATGACCGGAAAATATATGACGACCCTCACGAGTAGAATTAACCAATTCAATCATCTGGGAGTATAATGATTCGATTTCATTAGCGGCGGCATCTCGAGCCACAGCGTCATAGGTATCATTAGACAGACCAATAGTTAATTCATTTGCCGACTGAACAATATCTTTCATATTACCCATAATATTATCATAGGTAGCCAAAAGTGACCCGGCGCTGGATATGTTACGTTTGAACTGAGTAATATCGGTCAGGACATTTCTATATCGCAGGTCTTTTTGAATTCCAATAGGATCATCCGACGGCTTATTAAGTTTGCGGCCGGTTGACATCTGAACCTGCTTGGCCATAAACTGTTCCAAAGAACGAGCCAGGTTCCCGATAACCTGATCAGATATCATTTTATTTGTGACGCGCATTGTTAACAACCCCAATCATTAAGATTCATAATTGTCTTATAGAAATCTATATTCATAAAACTACTTTATTCTATGGCGTTCGTCTGCTATCCTGATTAAAACCCTTCTTATTATCTTTGTACTTAATATCCGGCGGTTTCTTTTTGGGTGTATCTTTCGAAAGCTTGTTCTTCAATATTTTCATAACATTGACAAGATCCTGCTTAACCGATTTAGCCGCCTTTCTATTCTCCTGTTGGATCTTTACATAAATTTCTTCGCGGTGAACAACAACTTTTGCGGGAGCGTCAATTCCGATTCGAACCTGTCGTCCAAAAACTCCCAAAACGGTGACCTTGATATCATCACCAATTGTAATAGATTCACCTAACTTCCTTGTTAATATTAGCAAAACACCCTCCGTGGTATGTTTTTACCGAGTTATATTATTATCTGCCAACAATACCCATATTCATAATTACCATCTCAAGAGCCTGATCAACAGTAGTGATCACTCTTGCGGCGGCATCAAAAGCATGTTGGTATTTTATCATTTGAGCCATTTCCTCATCGAGCGAAACTCCCTGAACTGACTGTCGGGCATTTTCAAGTGATTCCACAAGCAGTGAATGATTTTCCCTCAATTGAACTGCTTTGTTAGTATCAATTCCGACTTGTCCGACAATCGTGTTATAAAATTCCTCCATAGTCGCAGTTCCTCTGGTCATCAACAATGATTTTCTTAAATCGGCTACGGCTTGGGCATTACTATTATCACCCACCGCGCCTGATTGAGAGGCCGCAATTTTAGTTACATTATTTAGAACTTCCTGCGAAAGCCGTAAATTTCCAGCCGACGTAAAATGTTCATCAAAAAAGTTAATATTCGTTGAGTTATTTAAATCATATCCGGCTGTATGGATCCCGTTAACTTCAGAAACAAGGGTTTCGGCCAAGGTGTCAAGATCATTCATATATTGCGGAATAATCTTATCCCGCATTTCCAGTAGACCCTTTAATTCACCGTTGTAATTCTGAACCGTCTTTTTTGTTCCCTTCCATACAACTTCACTGGTAACAAAACCTTTTCCGGCAGTTTCGTAAGTATCTAAATGAAGCGCATTAGTCTCATCAACAATCATCAGCGCTCCGATATAAACCAGTGTGGCACCATTGGTTTGTTCGGATGTATTAACATCTATGAATTGAGACAGATTATCTATCATCAGGTCCCTGCGATCACGCAGATCATTGGCGGAATAATTGCCCAATTCCATTCTTGATATTTGTTTATTAAGCGATGCTACTTCATCGGAAAGACTATTGACTTTATTAACAATCAGTTCAACATCAATATCAATTGATTTTTGCAGATCGACCAGTTGATCATACCTTCTATGAAATCCAGTAGTAAGTAAATTGCCCTGTTCTTTCAGAGCCGTTCTAGCGGCAATCGATTCTGGGTTATTCCCCAGATCCATCCAGCCAGTCCAGAATTTTTCCATCAGGTCACCAAGAGAATCAGTGCTGGGTTCCATAAATATTGCTTCAACGCGCGTTAGCATTTTTTCCTGAGAAGCCCATTGTCCAAGATTTTTATTTTCATCACGATATTGCTGACTTAAAAACAAGTCGCGAACATTTCTAATATCGTTGGCGTTAACACCGGTACCAATCATTCCGACAAAATGTTCTTCGGGTGTCGAAGTTGAAATTGAAACTCTTTGACGGCTATAACCGGGCGTGTTTACATTGGCGACATTATGACCAATTGTATTAAGCCAAAGCTGATGAGTCGCCAAGGCTCTTTTACCCAGTTCAAGACCGCTAAATAAACCAGCCATCTAAGCCCTCCTATCGACGGCAATATTGTTTCTAACACCTTCAACTTTGCCTTTGTCCTGATAGGTTGCGTTAGGAGCACCTATACGGCTTATCATTTCAACCGTTTTTACTATATTTTCCCGGGAACGATTAATCAACATAACATTCTGATTGCGAACATTTGTTATCTTTTCATTAAGATCGAGAATGGAATTCCGAAGTTGTCCCAAAACTATTGCCTGGCCCGATGCGACTGAATCAATCAGTCTTGAAATTGTAAGATCTTCGCTGGACGCTCCATCCAATGTCAGTTTTCC
>JAAERC010000881.1 GCA_024230695.1 Candidatus Zixiibacteriota bacterium | reverse complement strand
TTTTATAAAAAAGTAACCAATAACCAAAATAATATTAAAATTTATGGCTCCAGATGTGCTTTTTTGCTTGCTTTTTTGGCCATTTGACATATATTATTTGTGTGTGCTCGGATTTCTTATCCGCGTAAGAATGAGGCCGGCAGTGTCCGAAAGTTCCCCCTTTCCACTGTCGGTTTATTTTTTTGTCCAAATTTCCATCAAATTCAATAATCATTTTTTAAGACACCTTAGATAAGTAAAATCACAATCAATTTAATAGATATCAAATGAAACTTCAAATTTGAGTACATAAATAATAAAGCGGCAAGTAAAATACTTGCCGCTTTATATGTAAAAAAAACATTTTATAATAACGATTTTACAATATACAGGAAGGCTCGGGACCACTTTTGTAGACATAATTTACCAGATAAACAATATCCAAAATATTTACCGGCATAGTTCCGTTCAAATTCCCTGAATCCATAGGATCAGGAGCCGAGCCGCCTTTATAAACAAAATTAACCAGATATACAATATCAAGAATATTGATACCTGGAGTGCCATCGACATCACCACAAATCCAGCTACTAACACAATTATACGAGAACAGCTCCAAATCATCGATGTTCCATCCACAATATTGATCGGAAGCATTGGTACTACCCATCACAAATCGGATATAAACATCGGATTGTTCGGCGGCCACTGAGGTAATATCTATCAAATCATCCGCCCAATATCCACCAAAATATAGTTTTGAATTTTCCCAAATGATATTCCAATTAGTACCATCCTGACTAACTTCAACTCGGGCATGATCAGAAGCAGGGTCACCAACACCCAACCACCTTTTATATTTTAAATATACATTTGTATATTCACTACAATCAATAGAAGGACTGGTTGCATATTCCTCAGAAATATTGTTGTTATAGTCGCCAAACAGATAATACCCAAGACAACTTTCCGAATTATATGCTCCAAAAGGATCTGGTGCACCTAATGAACCGCCACCGCCAAGCGGTTTTCCTCTTGCCCATTTGGTAGTTGAAAAGGTCCACCCCATATCAGATTCCATATCATCAAAAAATATACTTGCCATCTCGGTCGCAATTTCTATTCCGAATGGCTCTAATGGATCGGGTTCATTAAATATCTCTCCACCACTTTCCTCAGCACTAACATAGAACTGTATTCCTTTTTCATCACATTCAAAAGCGGGCAAAACGGCCTCATATATTCCATCGCCAAGATCGGTCATAAGAATTGTATTAATAATCGGGTTTTCATTTACCAAATAATTAAACTCAACAGTGCCCGGGACTATTGTACCGCCAACAACTCCGGTAATTTTTGCCTGAATTGAATTTCCAGTTTCCGCAATCAAAAAATCAGGTAAACCATCGGGATATGAGATATATAGCCCCGGGTCTACCTCGGCATATGCATCATCAATAACAATAGCGGTAGCCAGCATACCTCTGGTAATCTCAGTCGTATAATTATAATCAACATAAACAGCACTATCTGATGATCCATGATTATTCATTGAAAGAGTAAATTCGCGTGCCGTCAAAGTATTAAAACCAAGATTCTGAAATGATTCACTATCATAATATGTTGCCAATCCGGATGGAATCCCTGTGATACTGACTGTTGATAAAGAAGACATCAGTGATTGAGCCAGGGTCGCGTTAGTAATATCAGGATAATAATATAGGCGCATAGACGAATTCGAGTTTCCGATAACATCCATATTCATCATTAATATTACATTATCATCATTGTGGGCCAATTGTTGTGCATGATGAATTGACCCCAATCTTCTACTATCCACTTCCTTGGCATCATAAAAGGCAAAAATAAATGAAACCTGAGTGCCAATATCTTTTAATATCCGAGCCATCTCAAGAAATCCGGCTACTGATGTCGCATTATCATTGGCCCCCGGCGATCCGGGATACGAATCTCGATGGCCGCCGACAACAATATAATAATCCGGGTGCGACTGTCCCTCAAGATAGGCATAAACATTACACCCATAAACATCAATGCCAACACTAAAACTATCAAGAACAGCAGTGTAACCCAAACCCGCCAATTCGGTAACAAGCCAGGCGCGTGACAAATCGGCATTTTCGGTCCCGGCCATCCGCGATGGAAAACCCTCCATAGCCAGAACGGTCGCCTCAATATTGCTCTGATTCACCTGTGCAGTAATCGTTTCAAGATCTCCATAAGCCGCTCGTTGAATTAAATCATCAAGCTTTTCATTGGCATAGGATGATAGCGCCATGGCTAAAATCATCATCCCAATTAAGACCATAGACATTTTTTTCATACACACTCCCATGTTGTTAAAAATGATACTTTATTTGTCTTATATAGATAATGTGTAGCCAAATTTGGGAATCTTGTGGGGAAGTTGATAATTGTTTTAAAAAATGCAAATTATTTTCTCAAATATCCTGTTTCATTTTCCACCAAATATCAAATTCTTCTTCTACTTAATCAACATTTGCGTGTGGCGTCAAATTATGGAACAAGTAGTATCCCCATGCACCTCTTCCATTTGGATTTATTGTAACAATTATACCACTCAATTAGGATATTCATTCGTATTTAAGGAAACTTGCGTGTAATCAAGAAATCAATTTTGTATTAGAGAGGAGCTATTATGAAGACAATTGAAGTTCTTGTTAAGGAGCATGTATTAATTAAAAAAACGCTTGATTTGTTTGAGAAGGCGGCAAAAGGAATCGGTAATGATCAGAGACCCTCAGTTGAGTTTTTTGAAAAATCGCTTAGATTCTGTAAAACGTTTGCAGACAAATATCATCATTACAAAGAAGAATATATTATGTTTGGTTTTTTGGCGCAGAAACATAATGGCGAAATTGACGCTCAAATCGAGGCACATCGGGCACAACATGAACAGTGCCGAAATTTGATTGCAAAAATATCAGAGGCTCTGCCCAGCTACGCAAAAAAGCAAAATGAACCATCAAGAGCATTACATCGGAATTTGTCTGATTATTATCAAACATTACGGAAACATATTCATGTGGAAGATAAAGTATTTTTCCCAATGGTAGACAAGGTCACAACAGACGAAGATGATAATAATCTTTTAAAACAGTTTGCTGATTATGAAGCCAAAGTCGGAGCCAATGCGGAAAATGAATACACTAAACTTGTTGATGAATTAAGTGCGATGGTTTAGATAATTATATCAATAAGACGATTATAATCTTATTAATGTCATTTGAAATTAATAAATTCTTTGATGCCTATATCAAATTTGTTAGTAGTTTTGATAGCATCGCTGGGGCAATTGTAGAGACAAGTATTACAAAGAATACACTCTGTGGATAGAATCCTTTGATCGTTACGGGAATAGTCAAGTAGTTTAATATCCATTGGGCAGTTTTCCTCGCAAATCTCACACTCGTCGCAAAGTTCGTTATCAATCTGCTGTTTGCTTATCGAAAATCGCGAGAGGATTTTTTGTGTCACAGGAATCGGACAGATATATTTGCAGAATGCTCGGTTATCCTTTAATATTGCGGCGAGAATAATTGCCAAAAGGTAATAGGCTGTATTTCCAATAATCAGCCAATAAAACTGCGATTCATAATGCTCCCTCGGTCCATAGTCATACAAAAATATCAAGACCACCACTCCGGCTGTTGCCAAAGCAAAATGAATATAGCGAATTAGTCCGAAGTATTTAATTCGACCATTTTGGGGCACTTTCCAAGGAAAGAAATCAAGGACCATCATTGTCCAGCAGGCCCACCCACACCAGGCTCGTCCAAAAACCAATGGCCCAACTAATTTTGCGATCAGATAATGCAGTGTTGCACCGGCGAACACGCCGGCAAACAGGTAAAAATAAAATCCTTCGATCTGCATATTTTCATGCCCCAACAAACCAAGAAAGCCAAACATAAATACGCCGATTAATAACTGCGTGACTCGTCGCCCCCAAGGTTTGTATTTGTCTATCAAACCATCAGTAACAATGGCTCCAATTGCGATTGCCAATCCAATATACCCAAAAATGAAAATATAAAAAAGACCGTCGGTTGCCAGATATCGCCAAATACCGATAGCAAAAAACAGACCCGGCCAGAACATAGCTGCCCAAAATGTTTTCGTCTTAAGTTGAAATATTTTTTCTTTCATTCGATAAATATATATAGTAAATCATTAATCCATATAGTTTGCTACTCTGGTAGTCAGATCTTCGCTAAAAATATAATAGTTTCCGCCTTGCTCATTACCGATTTGGGCGGCGTTATTATATATTCTTAAAAATTGACGGTTATCATATGGAATAATTCTGGCACTGTCTAACCCCAGATATTTGTCGATAACCGAGAATATATCTGAACCAAGTGCATATGCCTGTCCCTGTAGCCCATCCATCCATTTT
>JAAERC010000880.1 GCA_024230695.1 Candidatus Zixiibacteriota bacterium | reverse complement strand
GACTTGAGTCTAAGGGTCCAAAAAGTATAGCAGTTATTATTTGGCGGTAAGCTGCTTAGCTTGTGTAACAGGGAGAGGCGGGATTCCAAAGTGGAATCCCGCTTCAACTATTTAATCATAAAACTTGTAGCTTATTTGATTTGAAACTTAGAGATATCTTTGGGGTCGGCAGGTGCAACTTTAAATTTCTGATTGAAATCATTGTTTGAACATTCGACTTCGACTTCCGATTCGTTTTTCATCTTGCAATATCGAGCAGTAATTGCGGCGGCCAGTTCAATATTACTTTTTCCTTTGGAGTCAATATAAAGAGTAATTGGTGATCCGGTATTAATTGCTTCCAGTTTCACATGCTCCGGTTTGGCAAATTGTTCTATTTGATTGTTTTCAGCTTCATTGCGTCCGACGATTACCTTTGTAAATTCGTTTATCCGAAAATGACGCCCCACTCGCAATAGATTGATATCATCTAAATCAAAATCTTTTGAATGTTTAAACAGATCTTTTAATCTTTTGGAAAATGGCGGATCTGTTAGTAAACATCCACCGGCCGGGTTGGGGTAATCATCGAGGCCATACTGTTTGGCTAGGTCCATCTGTCGTTTTCGTGAACGCCCCGAGATATTTTCGAGTAGATCTCTATCGATAAGGCCGTTTTTTTCCGGAATCGTTTCGGGAAAAAGTTTGCCGGATAAAGGTCTGACAAGAAGTCCGCCTAAATCACTGTCTCGCCGAACAACATTCATACTGTCTCGTCTCTGTGATTTTGGTCTTTGTCCCAAAACCTCGCCGGTGACAATAAAATCGGCGTTAATCAATTCCATAAAGACTTTGGCTTCTCTAAGCATCAATATACGGCAGTCAATACACGGATTCATATTTTTGCCGTAACCATATTTTGGATTACAAACAATATCAACAAACTTATCACCGAGATGCATCAATTTTACTTTAAAGCCAAATTTTTCGGCGGCCGGATATGGATCACCGCCGCAACTGGATTTATCTGAAATACTACATCCAAAATTAGTCAAAAATGTCAGAGCAGTGATTTCAATGTTCTGACGTTGCATCATCAGAATTGCCAGCGCCGAATCTAATCCACCGGAATAAAGAGCAATTGCGTGCCCTCGTTTTTTCTTATCTGCGTTATACAATACCATATCAATCCTAATATAATGATTTCGTCTAAGAATACGTAATGAAATTGAAATATTATTTCCAAATAAATGCGCAGATATTGCCTACACCGATAATTTCCTTGCAAGATATGTGTTTGGAGATATATTATATATATAAGTATGCCGATATAATATGGCAGAGGTTACTACAATTTTCTACTTTTCCTGGAGGAAGATATGCGCAAGGCATTACTATTTATAGCTTTATTAATGATTTTTTGCTTTTCAGCTACAGCTTTTTGTGCCGATGACTGGCTGTTTTTAGCCAAAATCGATCACCATAATAGCGGTGGCATTGGTGTCGCCAATCCGGCGGCAATTTATTGTCGTGAATTAGGTTATCAGTATAACATTGTTAATGGACCAAAAGGCCAATGCGATGTATGTACATTTCCAAATGGAACCTCGGCTGATGCCTGGGATTTTCTTAAGGGCAAAGTCGCACAGGAATTTTCTTATTGCGCCCTTAATGATTACCAAATAAAAACATTAAGTGACGGCGGAAGTTCGATTTCGCTTGAATACGCGGTTTGTATTGATAAAAATGATGCTGTGGTCGGGTCTGTCGAGGAATTATCAAGTATTATCGATATCGCTGTTAAGGGATCAATGTATACAACGGCAAAAAGATCACAGGACCCTCAACCAATTCAAACGCCGGAAAGAGCCATAGATATTCCGCCAGTCTTTGATTGGAGAGACCAACATGGTGAGTTTTGGATCACACCGGTTAAAAACCAGGGTGGTTGTGGTTCATGTTGGGCGTTCGCGTCAATTGGTCTAGTCGAAGGAACCAGAAATATTCACCAGAATGATCCAAATATTGATATTGATTTATCCGAGCAATATATAAATACAGACTGTCTCTTTGATCAAAATTGCTGTGGTGGATTTAATGATATCGCCCTGGATTTTATAAAAAATGATGGTGTCCCCGATGATGCTTGCATGATTTACTATGACGGCGGCGGTTGTTCCTGTATTGGTTCAACCTGCCAGCCCGATTGTAATCATAATTTGAGCTCAAATTGCAGTGATTACGTATGTGGTGATCGATGCGCCGATTGGGAATCCAGATTGGATTATGTGGCCGACTGGCAGGATTTGGGTGAGTTCAATTACACCGCAATCAAACAATATATTGCCACCAATGGGCCGGTTGCCGTTTACATAGGTATTGGAGATGATTTT
>JAAERC010000879.1 GCA_024230695.1 Candidatus Zixiibacteriota bacterium | reverse complement strand
TATCAATCTGTCCATCTTCGTTCTCAAACCATTTGGGATCGATCTCTCTGGCCGAATCAATCAAATATGCGCGACTGCAAAATGATTTAGATATCTGTGCCAAACGATTGGAATTGGCCGATGATTTCGACCCAACTACCAGCATAATATCAACAGTTGGAGCCAATTTGGTTATGGCGGCCTGTCTTTGCGAAGTGGCATTACAAATCGTATTGAAGACTTCAATCTGAGAAAATTTCTTGCGAGCAACTTTCTCCACTTCGGTAAAATTAGCAATGCTTGCCGTAGTTTGAGCTGTGAGAGCTACTTTACCAGGGATAGAATCAATTTGGTCAAAATCAGAAATATCTACTATTACTTTGACCCGGTCAGGCGCATGTCCTACAATGCCGATTGTTTCATCGTGCTCGCTGTCTCCAAAATGAAGTATTTGGTAACCGGCCTTGGCCAGTTTGCCAATAATGTTATGGATCCTTATTACAAGCGGACAGGTGGCATCGACAACATTTAGTTTTTTTGCTTCCGCTCTTTTGAAGATTTCAGGGGTTGCTCCATGAGCAGGAATAATTACCGTTCCACCTTTAATATTCTCTATACTTTTGGCCTGCCCTACTCCCTCCGAACGGAATTTTTCAACGATAGCCTCATTATGAACAATTTCCCTAAAAATCGTTACATTTTTTTCCTGCCGCGATGTTTTTTCTGTCATCGAAATAGCTCGTTTGACACCCATACAAACACCGTAATAGTCGGCCACAATTATTTTTTTCATCTTATTTTTTCCCGCTCTCCCCTTTTGGAGTTTTAATTAGCGTTCCAAATTTGATTGTGATACTTGTATAGGCATTACGAATGTATCTAAGAAATATTTGAGCAACGTCTTGTCGTCATGTAATTCAGTATGAAACGAACTAACCAGACAATTTTTATGCGATAAAAGTATCGGTCTGGTTTCATGTCGGGCTAAAACTGAAACCTCTGGTCCGAATTTATTTACTATAGGAGCCCTGATAAACGAAGCCGGAACGGTCACTTTATTGTTATCAAGATCAAGGGACACATCAGCAAAAAACGAAAACACTTGACGACCATAACCGTTTCGAATAACTGAAATATTGATTGCTTTTAATGGTTTGATTCTCGGATCATTAACATCAGAGGCCAACATAATCATTCCGGCGCATGTGCCCCACACCGCTTTATCTTTGACAAAAGAAACCAACTCCTGACGCATGGAAAATCTATCTATAAGATTATTCATCGCGGTAGATTCTCCACCCGGAATAATAAGGCCATCTAATCCATACAAATTTTCGGATAGACGAACTTCCTGACCGGCAATCCCCAGAGCGGCCAACTGAGACAAATGTCTTTCAAAGTCGCCCTGGAGAGCCAATACGCCGATTTTTAGGCGCTTATACATTCTTTAAATATATACTTTATCTTACCTGAAGTAATTTGTCATCAGGTAATTCGGCGGCAGGTTGGCCTTTCATCGCCTCCCCAAGACCGCGGCTACAATCTGCCAGTGCTTTGGCATCCGAGAATTGAGTCACAGCAGTAACAATTGCCTTGCCTCTTTGCTCCGGATTGGAGGCTTTAAAAATACCGCTTCCAACAAAAACAGATTCGGCACCGAGTTTCATCACTAATGCGGCATCAGCAGGAGTCGCAACACCACCGGCGGCAAAATTCGGGACCGGCAATTTGCCAAGCTTGGCTACTGTTTTGACAACTGACAAAGGAGCCGACATTTCTTTGGCGGCACCATTTAATTCTTCGCCAGACATAGTTGTTAAGTTTTTGATAGCACGATTGATCTCACGAAGATGTCTGACCGCTTCTGAGACATCGCCAGTTCCAGCCTCACCTTTGGTTCTGATCATCGCCGCACCTTCGGCAATTCGTCTCAAGGCCTCGCCAAGATTCCGACAACCACAGACAAACGGAACTTTGAATTTCCATTTATCAACATGGTATTTATAATCAGCTGGAGTCAGGACTTCTGATTCATCAATAAAATCAGCTTCTAAGGCCTGAAGGATCTCGGCCTCGGCAAAATGCCCAATACGACATTTGGCCATCACCGGAATTGTCACGACCTTTTTAATATCCTCAATTATTTCCGGAGCCGCCATACGAGCCACGCCGCCCTCGGCACGAATATCAGATGGAACCCGCTCAAGTGCCATTACAGCCACAGCACCTGATTGCTCGGCCAACTTCGCCTGGTCAGGATTGATGACATCCATAATGACACCACCTTTAAGCATTTCTGCTAATCCGACCTTTACCTTGTAGGTCTTATCATTAAAATCCATTAAATATATCTCCTCTCATTCTCTAAAATCTAAAAGCAATATACAAAATACAAATCAAAAGAATATATGTCCAAAGATTTCAAATGTCCAGATTTGTGATACAAGATAAGAAAAAAAAACAAAAAAAGCTGGATAGTTATAAAAATTTTAAAACAATCCAGCTACTAAATTTAGTCAGGTTTAACAGGTTCCGGCAAAAGATAGGAATTTAGGTAGAAACTCTATCTCCTGTTATCCCTTAATACATGACCATTTGTGAAGTCTATGCTTTAGGTTTTGTTTTATACTTACTAAAGTTGGCTCGTTTGAGCGTTTTAAAGTAATGATCCTGCTCTTTCCGCCAAAAATCTCTCATTGGACAACCTTTGGAATGACTGCATTCATGCTTGTCTTCGCAACAGAGATTTAAAACAATCTCGCCGTCCATAGCTTCAATAACATCAAAAAATGTGATTGATTTCGCTGGCTTTGCCAGTCTGTAACCACCGGTAACACCCTGAAATGACAACAGGATCTCTGACCAGGTCAGATCTTTGAGAATTTTCGCCAAAAATTCTCTGGGGATCTTTTGCGCTTTTGCAACTTCCCCAATAGAGGCCAATTTTCCTTTTGGCAACCCAGCAAAATGCATCACTGCTCTAAGTGCATAATCGGATTTTCTGGATAATCTCATTTTACTACCTCTTGCTCTTTTATTTATAATCCTACCATTATTTTCCATAACTTATCTATTTTAGTAATATGAACAAATCTTATACTTTATTCAAGGCTTTTTTTCAATTTTGTAGTCTTTTAAATATTAATCATACCCCGAACCAGTATGCTTATAGAAAATGAAATTACTAAATCAGCTGGTATTTTTTACGCAGGAGCCACTCAACACCAAGAGCCAAAATAAAAATGGCCAACAGCCAGAATTTATTCCATAAGATGATTTCTGTTTTTTGGGATTCGAGAATTATATCGGTATTGAGATTATTATAGAGACTGTCAATATTGTCTAATTTATAAAATTGGCCGCCGGTTTTTTGCGAGATAGAAAATAATAGATCAAAGTCCGGCTTTCTCTGATATTCTTCAATTGAAAATGTCTCCACCGCGATTTGACTCCGTGTTTCTTTTAAAATTCGTCCGTCCTTTTCAATTAATCCTATATAATCGTACTTTCCCGGCGGAAGTAAATCAATTTCGGCGCGATAATTGCCTTCTTTATTTTCTATCAGTTGAATGACGGTTGTATCATTAATTTCATCGACAAGTCTGATATCACCAGTTGCACCTCTAATCGGTCGAAAACCAAGATCATAAACCGAAGCATTAAAACCAATCGTTTCCCCTCTTGAAAAGATATTCTTATCCGGAACAATACGAATCGGATCAGAATCCTCCTGAAGTGATAACCAATTGATTATACCATCAAAAAAAAGCTGATATTTCTCGGCATCCTCTCCAAAACCATAACCTAAAAATGCCCAATGCCAAAATGGCGCCGCCGATGTAGCAATAACTTTCCCGGGTCCAAAATTTCGAAATCCGAGGACAGGTATATTTTCGCCGAGATTATTTATACCGGCGGTAATATATATTTCCGAATTAGGCGTGATCGAGTCAAGCGGAACAATTGTCTCAAAATTTGGAAGATCGCTCCAGGCTTGCCGAATACTGCGGCGGTTATCAGATATTCTAACGGCCGGATGAAACAGAAAGTTTTCATTGGGTTGACCATTGAAGGTAAAATAAATCATTTCCGGTTTTCTTTTTGTAGATACAAATGGGAGAAAATTATCAACTGATCGGGGAAATGATGATTTTAAATAATTATCACCCAATAAAGTCAGTAATCCGCCGCCATTATCAATAAGAAATGATTCAATCAATCCTATTTTTGATTTCAAAATATTATCAGCCATGTCATATAGAATTAATAAATCGTATCGATTGAGTTCCTGTTGCTGGGCTGGAAACCTACCGGTCAGATATTCGCCGTTTTCCTTATATACAACGGTGGTCAATTCAATTGATTCGGACTTATTTAAAAAGCGTTTCAAAAAGGAGTATTCCCAATCAAGCTTATCAGCAACTAACAAAACATTAAGTTTGCTCTTAAGCACCATAACCGAAAAAAGCCGTTTATTATTCTTTTGTGATAACTCATTTGGAGTCTCTGAGACAGATATTTCCAGTGTCTGCCGACCAATTTTTTCCGGAGTAAATTTAAGATTAATATTGTCTTTTAGGTTTCCCGGAGGAAGAGTGATCGTTTTTGATTGAATCGTTTTATTGCCATTTTTTATCTTAATTACAATCTGTTCGTTATTCATCCCGGACCATTCCAACCCAACTGTTAATTCGGTTGGCTTTCCGGCATAAATGACATCATTGTACTC
>JAAERC010000878.1 GCA_024230695.1 Candidatus Zixiibacteriota bacterium | reverse complement strand
ACCGAATTGATAATTCTATTAGAAATACGGGCCAGAACATCACTTGGGATAACCGCCCAGTCGGCTGTCATACCATCGGTTGACGTTACCGCGCGTAGAGCCACAACGTTTTCATAAGTACGTTCATCGCCCATAACGCCTACCGACTTAACCGGCAGAAGAACCGCAAACGCCTGCCAGATCTTATCGTACTCTCCACTTTTGTGAAGTTCGTCCATATAGATAGCATCAGCTTCTCTTAATATTTCAAGCCGATCATTTTTGATATCACCAATAATACGAACGGCCAGCCCCGGACCAGGGAAGGGGTGACGACCGACAAATTTATGTTCCAGTCCAAAATTTATTCCAAGTTGTCTGACCTCATCCTTGAAGAGTTCACGAAGCGGTTCGACAAGTTTAAGCTTCATCCGGTCTTTTAATCCGCCGACATTATGATGCGACTTAATTGTTGCCGATGGTCCCTTGAAAGAAACTGACTCAATTACATCGGGGTATAGCGTACCCTGTGCAAGATATTCAACATCGCCGATTTTACTCGCCTCATCCTCAAAAACATCGATAAATGTTCGTCCGATAATTTTGCGCTTTTTTTCTGGATCGGAAACACCCTTTAATCTGTCAAGAAATAATTTAGAGGCATCAACAGCCTTTAGATTTAGTCCGAGTGATGACAGCATTTTTGTAACATCAACAAATTCATTTTTTCGTAAGACACCATTATCAACGAAGATAGCATAAAGATTGTCACCGATAGCTTTTTTTAATAAAAGTGAACATACTGTTGAATCAACACCGCCAGAGATTGCGAGGACAACCTTTTTATCTTTAAGTCTGACTTTGAGATCGTTAACCGTTGATTGAATAAATGACTCGGTAGTCCAGTTGCCGGAGCAGTTGCATATATCAAACAGGAAATTGTGTAAAATCTTTTTTCCTT
>JAAERC010000877.1 GCA_024230695.1 Candidatus Zixiibacteriota bacterium | reverse complement strand
CCCTTCGTTTATCTCAGGATTTATAACAAGCGGCGGGTGACAAAAACTAAGTTGCAGATTAATTATGAACCGTTTTGCTTTTATTACAAAATAGTATCAAGATTGGAGGGTTTTTTGTGGTCGGTCAAGTTCGGTTCTGACAGCAGTCGCGATAATATTTTTTGTGACTGGTTTTTTTATAAATGCACCGGCACCCATTTTTTGAGCCTCGAGAACTCTTTCTGATTCGGAAAATCCAGAAACAATAATAGCCTTTTGATTCGGATAGATTTCAATAATTTGTCGATACGTTTCGGCTCCATCAATACCGCCCGGCATAACCATATCCAAAACAATTAGATCCTGCGGATTCTCCCGGATAAATTCGACGGCCTTTTCACCACTCTCGACCGAGCTGAGCTTATATCCCTGTTTCATCAAAACCCTCGTGGTCACTTCGCGCTGAACAGAATCATCATCAATAACCAATATCTTCTCGGTACCGGCCAATATTTTTTCAGATTTCTCACTTTCAATATACTCTCTACTCACAGGAAAATAGGCGTAAAAAGATGTTCCTTGACCGATCTTACTGCTTAGGTCAAGATAACCATTATGATCTTTCATCACTGCATCAACCACGCTCAATCCAAGGCCGGAACCGCGTTTTTTGTCGGCACTTTTTGTTGAAAAGAAAGGATCAAGAATACTATTAATAATATCATCGGGAATGCCGCAACCATTATCGGAAACGGTAAGTTTGACATATTCACCTTTTGGAACCCGGCCAAACGCAATCGCTGTATCATCAGCATAGTAATTTTCAGTTCTGATACTGATTTGCCCAATATCAGCCATCGCATCCTGTGCATTTACCAGCAAATTAGTGAGCATCCGATGAATCTGTGCGTTTCCGCCTTTTATTTTCATTAAGTCATCACAAAGAACTTTTTCCAGTGCAATAGTTCTTGTTCGTGATTCTATCTCCATTGCGGTCTGGATAACTATTTGGTTGAGGTCCAACACTTCCATTGTATAATGCCCTCTTCGACCCATCGCGAGAAGATCCTGGTTGATACTGGCGATCTTCAACCCGGCGGCTTCAATAGAATTAAGGTAGGTGTGGGATTTATTATCAAACGCGATCTCATCGCGGATAAAATCGGGGTAGGCTACAATTGGTGCTAAAAGATTATTAAAATCATGGGCGACCTGTCCGGCAATCGTTCCGGCCATTTCAAGCCGCTCGGCTCGTGATTCCAATTCCTGAAGTCGTTTGGTTTCGGTGATATCAACTGTTACTACCTGAACACCCGAAAATTCGTTTTGGTCATTAAATACGGGTTGAACATTTTCAACAAAATGTTTATTAAGATATTTAATAAATTGCTCTCGTTTGAAACCGACACCTTTTTCCTTTACTTTTTGAATAGTGTCCAAAGCCTTTTTGGCAAACTCGGGAGGAAAAACATCTTTGACATTTTTATTAATAAGGTCTTCCGGTTTTTTTCCCCAGGTATTGGCCGAAACTTCATTGACCAACAGGAAGTTCCCATCTTTATCAAGAAGATTTATACCGGAATCTAAATTATCAAAAAGAAGTTTATATCGTGAATTGCTTTTATTTAGTGCCGCTTCAGCAACTTTGAATTTAGTGATATTCTGTGTGAAACCTATTGCACTTATAGCTTTTCCATTATCATCAAATATTACGTCAGCTTTCTCTCTTACCCATCTGACCTTACCGTCGACTATCAGTCTATGTTCGATGTCATAAGGCTTACCTTTGGTAGCGGCCATCCATTCTTTATTTACATATTCCCTGTCATCAGGATGGATTTGCTCAAGGAATATCTCATAATTAAGCTCTGTTCCAAGTGGCACCCCAAAAATCCGATAGTTCTCATCCGTCCAAATAAGTACATTTTTTATTAGATCAAGCTCCCATGTTCCTATACTGCCTATTTCTTGAGCTTTGGTAAGATAGTATTGTTGTTTTTCCAATGCCTTCTCAGCCCGTTTGCGTTCAGTTATGTTGTTAGAAACCACTTGAATGCCGATTACTTCATTGTTGGCATTTGTAGCCGGTTGAATACTTGACCTATACCAGTGAGCCCCATCGGGTGTAACAATTTCATCTTCAAATTCGTCACCCTTACCGGATTCTTTGATCTTACGATGTCTTTCCAACAAGAAATCAGCCTTCTCGCGATTTGGAGCAATATCATATAATGATAATCCGTCATAGGATGCCGACTCATCACCAAAAGTCATTTTGATTGATGCTTTGTTCATAAAAAGAATGTTGCCCTCAATATCAAATAAGATAATCGATGCTGTCGAGTTATCGACTAACAGGCGGTATTTATCTTCGCTTGCCTGTAATTTTTCTTCCGCCCGTTTGCGATCGGTTGTTTCAACGGACAAAACCATAATATAATCAAGCTGACCTTTATCATCATTGATCGGTAATATGGTTGAGTGATACCACAGCTTGTTTCCCTCAACATCAGTTACAAAGGCTTCCTGCGTTATTGTTTTACCAGTTTCTTTGGCCTTATTCAAATTTGCGGTCATTGGTATTTTGAATGAGTCAGGATAAAAATCAAACGGATAAGGATTCCCATAGAGGGTCGTAACATCATCGATTTTAAGTGCATCTACTCCGGCTTTGCTCATGTATTGCAGATTAAAATCAAGGTCCAATACTTTGGTACAAACCGGTGAATTCTCAAGCCAGGCATGACTTTTACTCTTGGAATCCTTTAACTCTTCCTCTGCCCGTTTGCGTTTGGTGATATCGATGAAGTTTATGATTATTCTGTCTAATTCATTATTACTGGTAAAAATAGGAATTGCGTTAACGATTACCCAGGTGATACCATCTCTTTTGGGAACTTTAATACCAACATTATATTCATAGATCGGTTTTTTAGTAGAGATCACTTTGCTTACCGGATAATCCTCGATCTTCATTTTAGTGGAGTCTTCATGCACAAAACACCAAGACGGATCGATAGCTTCTTTTCCCATCATCTGTTCGGCTGATAGTCCGAGAATTTTTGAGGATTCTGGATTACTTAGCAAAATAGATGAATCACTATTATGAACAACAACACCAACCGGCAGATCATCTATTGTCGATCTATAATTTTCCTCGCTGGCCTGAAGTTGTTGGTTGGAGGATTTTAGCTGTTGCCCACTCGCTTGAAGTTGCTGATTCGAGGCTTTTAGTTGTTGTTCGCTGGCTTGCAGTTGCTGGTTGGATGCTTTGAACTGTTGATCGCTGGCCTGCAATTGTTGGTTGTAGGCTCTTAACTCCTCTTCAGTCCTATATCGTATGATGATTTTACCAAGTCTTTCGGCAACCGCTTCAATTAAATTACGCTCTTCCTTTAAAAATGGTCCTTCATCTGATTTTGGTTTGCTTTTTAAATAGTAAACCTCAATTTGACCAAAACTCTCTTTTTTAGACTTTATTTGGGCTACTTGTTTCCATTTTGTCGTTTTAAAATTGGATGTCTTATATTTATTTCCATCAACAACAATCCTTACGCAGGTATCATCCGGAAACTGCCAAGACTCTTTAATAATATTACAGGTGCTATTAAGAATATCTTCCAACGAAGTATTATCTTTTTCAATTAGATGTGAAATCCCATATAAACAGTTAAGTTCTTTGACCCGTTCGCCTAATTGGTGTATTAGCTGTTTTTTCTCTTTATCAGTGAATTTATCGTTTTCTTTTTTCATTTGATCAGCCTTGGTATTTCTATTCCCTCAATTTATATCAGCAATATTTTCTTAGAATCATCACCTTCGGTATAATGAACATCACCCGTTTCGGTATTAAAATACAAACTCCGCCTTTTAATGCCGCCAATTCTTTTAGAATTTATTTTTAAATTTAATTTATTCAAATAATCCAAAACAGATTTTATTACTTTGTCAGGAATATCCCCTTCTTGAAGAACGTTTGCCCCGCCGACAATACTTATCTCCAAATTTTTTTTTGTGGCCCCCAATTTATTCATCCACTCAAGTAAAGCTTCAATAGAATCTTCGGCATATTTAGTATTATTCTTAGAGGATGGGGATTTTCCGGGTAACATGATGTGAGCCAAACCGCCGATTTTTTTGGTTCTATCATAAACGGCCAGTGCGATACATGAGCCAAGTGCAACACTCTGCAAAATAACTGATTCGTTAGATACTCTTATTTCTCCAGTATCAACATCAATGACCTTTTCATTAGAAAAATACATCAATTTATCTCACAACATAGAACAGATTTTTACTCGGATTTTTTAATTATAACTTAGCCTTAAGTATAGCAATATTCTGATCCTTTAGTCAAGTCTAATAAACCATTGTTTATAAAATCACAAAAATACCTGGCTAAAAATAATATAAGAATAAAATGTAAGAATTCGGATTGTTAACTCTATATCAATTAGGAAATGATAATTGAAAGAAAGGAAAAACCTTCCGATTAATCGCGCAACAAAAAAGAACCTTTTTACGTAAATAATTCTGAGGTCAAATTGGAGATTTAACAACGACCATGAAAGGTCAAAATGGTTGAGGGATTTATGGGACAATTTTTATCTAAGATTAGACAAACAACAACAACAATCAATTGTTTTGCGGTGATATTACTGCTTTTGGTTGGATCGGCTACCGCCCAATCGGAATATCCGCCGATTTTTAAACCGGAACTAAATGTGCCCCGAACTTCTGGTGAGATCAAAGTTGATGGTTTTCTAAATGATTCCGGCTGGCAGGGTGCGGCCGAGGCTAATCATTTTCATGAGATCAATCCGGGAGATAATATCAAGCCCCCCGTGGAGACGCGTGCTTTTATTACATATGATGATGATTTTTTGTATTTATCTGCGATATGTTACGCTGATCCGTCGAAAATCCGCGCAACTCTTGGCCGACGAGACACCTGGGGCGGGGATAATATCGGATTCTTTATTGATACATATGGAGACGCCGCCTGGGCATATACAGTCAATGTTAATCCATTTGGAGTTCAATCTGACGCACTCTGGACCAACGGTTTTGGCGAAGATGGGATGTTTGACCTAGTTTTTGAATCGGCTGGTCAGATCACCGATTCTGGTTATCAAGTGGAACTTGCTATACCATTTGCCAGTCTGCGTTTTCCCAATAAGGATGTGCAAACTTGGCGGATGCAATTTTGGCGTCATCATTACCGAGAGACTCATTACAATATTACTTGGGCCGCGAGTGATCGAAATGAATCTAACTGGGTTCGGGACTGGGGAACTTTGAGTGGAATCAAAAACGTTACTCCCGGTAAGGGGATAGAAATTTTACCGGCCTGGACCGGATCAACCGCTGGAGCACTTGATATTGACGCCGATAGTAATCTGATTATCCAAAATAGCGACGCTCATGGTGAATTATCCTTATCCGGAAAATACGCGATATCATCGAATATTACTCTCGATGCAACAATCAATCCTGATTTTAGCAATGTGGAAACAGACCAGTTCCAAATCGATGTAAATTCACCGACTGCTCTTTCATATCCTGAGAAAAGACCGTTTTTCCAGGAAGGTAGTGATCTTTATCGAACTCGATTAAATCTGGTTTATACCCGCTCGATAAACAAACCGGATTTTGCCGCCAAACTAACGGCTCGTCTGGGCCGAAACTCAATAAGTTTCTTAAGTGCCCATGATTTGGAAACACCGGTTATTATTCCATTCGAGGAAACAAGTTCAAGTTCAATACCAACGGGAAAAAGTTATTCCAATATTTTACGGGCTCGCCGAACCATCGGTTCGGGTTCGCAGGTGGGTATATTGATAACTGATCGACGTTGGGAAGGCGGCGGAAGTAATACCAATTATAGCACAGATGCCACAATCAGTTTTTCAAGACAGGTTACTCTCAGGGCACAAGCCGTTGGGAGCTATACCAAGGAACCTGAGAATGCGGGACGGACCGGTCATTTGGATTATATGCTTTTTGATGATAATAAGTACACCGGGATGTTCGACGGCGAATCATTTGGTGGGTATGCTTTCTCCGGGAATCTAAGCTTTAACAGTCGTAATTTTTATATCAGTGGATCATATACTGAAAAGGGACCTACTTTCCGGGCAGATAATGGCTACATGCCGCGAAATAACCGTCGTGACGCCAGTATCTATGCATCGTATAATTTAAGGTTTGACAAAGGATTACTTGAAAGAATTAATATTGACATAAATCCAATGCGTATCTGGAATACTGATGGAGTAAAGAAAGATGAAGCGATCTTTACAACATTTTATATCCCACTAAGATTTCATCAGACAAGTTTTACTTATCAGAATTTAGTGAGTAACGAATATTTTGGTGGAATACACCATGATGACATCTTGAATAATCATTTCGAATTTAATACTTCGCCATCAGAATTGATATCATTTGGAGGGGCCTACGATTATGGCCATCAATTGGCCTATGGACATAATGCTCAGGGCAGACAAACCAAAGTGCGCGGATGGGTCGATCTAAATCTTTTTGATCGACTGTTTATAGAAAACTGGGTCACTCATCTTAAAAGTTACAATATGGCTGATGATAGCGAACTTTTTAAGTTTTTTATCTACGGCTCAAGAATAAGTTTTCAGTATAATCGAAAATTGTCTTTCAGACTATTTTCGCAGTATAATGATTATTCGAAAACCTGGGATTTTGACCCGCTGATTACTTATCAGATAACGCCATTTTCGCTTTTTTATGTTGGTTCGACCTATTATGTACAAAAATATGGCGGATTAAATGCCGATGGCACAAGATTAGTTGATACAAGTAACCCGCTTGTTACCGCTCATGAGCATTATAAATTGGATTCACGGCAGTTCTTTATGAAATTTCAATATCTGTTCCAGTTGTAGAAAATAGTGAAATAGATAGAAAAGGGCTGATTTGATATCAGCCTTTTTTTATTAATAATATATTATTTCCTGTGGGCGATTGTAGCTGTTGCCTGAGAGTTCGGCATAATACGAATCTGATGGATATTAACATGAGCCGGTCGGGAGGAACAAAAATACACCGCTTCGGCAATATCAATCGCTTTGAGAGGTTTTATACCTTTATATACAGACTTGGCTTTATTTTTATCTCCATGAAAACGAACCAAACTGAATTCGGTATCAACCATTCCGGGATCAACGGCGCTGACTCTCACTGGTGTATCGACCAGATCTATTTGCATTCCTTTGGTCAGGGCGTCAACGGCATGTTTGGTTGCACAATATACATTGCCACCGGGATAAACTTCATGCCCGGCAACGGAGCCGATATTTATAATATGCCCTTTATTTCTTTTGACCATTCCGGGGATAATAACTCGGCTTATATAGAGAAGTCCTTTGACATTGGTATTGATCATCTCTTCCCAATCAGTCAAATCGCCCTGATGAAGTTTACTCAGCCCCCTGCTAAGACCGGCGTTATTGATCAGAATATCAATTTTTTTCCATTTAGCCGGTAGGGCATTGATTTTGCCTTCGACTTCGCCCTGATGTCTGACATCAAGTCTGATGCAGTGAATATCGTTCTTATAGAGTTTATGTAATTTGGCCGCAAGTTTTTCAAGACGCCCCAGACGTCTGGCCGCCAATAAAAGGCTATCTCCATTTTGCGCAAAAATCTCAGCGGTGGCCTGCCCAATTCCTGATGAGGCTCCGGTTATGAATACCAGCTTATTAGATTTTCTCTTATTTTTTGTTTTCAGGTTCATTTTATTCCTTTATCAATTTTTTAATTTGAATAATATCAATTTATCGTTCAAGAACGTTTATGTCAAGCCTGCCAATACCATATAGGGTTGTTGTCTTAATTATTGTCTCTTTCCCATATTTTCTGCAAAACAGGTCAGTTTTTGACACCATGACAAACGGTTGCACACTTATTTAACCTCTTATAATACAAGGACATATAACTACACTGACAATATTTGGGACAAAACAGAATAAAGGCACGCTATATGCAATATTGGATGACAGATCAGAATTGCAACATGACTAACAATTTTTTGTATCGGGTCGATAATAATTAAAGTGTCTTTGATTTATATTTTGACCCGGTGGAGGGATGTCAAAGTGAAAGAAATGGCACAAGATAAGAAGAATAGAAATCTCTTACCGAGGAAGATTTATTGGCACCTTTACAGTCTGCAAAACCTTAACAGCGAGAAGTTCATTAAGGTGGTCAATAAAGTACTGAGAAAAGAATATCAGTTGATAAAGTAATTTTAGAGCTAACAGGCAATTTCGAAGGCAAAAAATAAAAATCTACGATTTTTGTTGACTTGAGACGAAATTTGTGATATGTTCGCCCAGATTTTTACAGATGCATTTATCATCTGATAACTTGAAAGAACGTAAGCAGGGATAAAAAAATGGGTATGCTGGGGAAAAAGCTTTCATTTGTCTTGATCGGGGGCAGTCGAGATAAATTACGTCAGTTTAATATATCTTATGGACTTATATTAACGGTTGCGTTTGTTGTGGCCTTCTTGTTAACATCAAATCTGATTTTAACTACCAATTATATTAATTCACAAATTGCCAGACATGAAGCCGAAAGACTTCAGATGGAAAATGATCACCTGATAACGAAATATGATGAGCTTAGAGGTGAAGTGTCCGATATCTCAAAATTCTATGGTGATCTGGTTGAGAAGGAAATAGTAATTCGTAATATATTCAACCTGCCAGAAATCAGCAGTGATGAACGTCAGCTTGGTATTGGCGGACCGGATAATCTTTCTAATGCGCAATTCACCAAAGCATTACAGGTAGCTCATTCAACTGAATCGGAAGTTGACGCATTGATTCGTCTTTCTCATTTTGAGCAGGAAAAATATGGCGAAGTTTATGAAATTCTCACTGAGAAAAAAGACCTCTTAAATCATACTCCATCAATCCGTCCGGCGCGTGGTTATCAGATTCGCGGATTTGGGATGAAAGATGATCCATTCACCGGTTACAAAAGATTTCACTGGGGAATTGATATTGCCAATAAAACCGGGACACCGATTTATGCCGCCGCTGATGGAGTTGTCAAAACTACCGGACGGGGCGAGGACCTTGGAAAGTATATTGTGTTAAATCATAGTTTTGGATATATGACAAAATATGGTCATCTAAATGACATCAAGGTCAAACGGGGCCAGAAAATTCGTCGAGGTGATTTAATCGGTTTGATGGGTTCCACAGGATATTCAACCGGGCCGCATCTTCATTATGAAGTAATAAAAAATAATAAGAAGATCGATCCTTTGAAATATATTCTGAATTAGGAATTATTATAAAAATAAATTAATATGCTCTCATTAATTGAGGGCATTTTTTTTGGAACAGAAATTATTTTCGCAGTTTAAATCATGTCAGACAAAAAAGAAAAAAATGAAAAAGTTGAAAAAATAATTATTTCGGCTTGTTTGCTTGGCCAAAAATGCCGCTATGATGGAAATCATAAGAAAAGCGGCGAGATCACCAAATTGGCCGACAAATTTAAGCTAATCCCTTTTTGTCCTGAGAGTTTGGGTGGTTTACCGATCCCTCGACCACCTGCAGAGATTGATACGGGCGATGGTATTTCTGTTTTGGACGGAAAATCAAAAATTTTGGACAAATCCGGTAAAGATGTTACTTCCAATTTTATTGAAGGTGCGAAAAAGTCCCTGCAAATAGCGAAGAAATATCAGGTTAAGCGAGTCTTCTTGAAATCAAAATCGCCATCATGCGGTGTTACGACAATTATCAGAAAAGGTAATCAAATAAAGGGCTCAGGCGTTACTGCCGCCCTTTTATATCAAAACGGTTTTTTCCTGGAAGAATTCGATTAATCGGCAATCCAAATAAATAATCTTTTTTTCTTGACAAAGGGGGAACCTTTAGGCTAATTATATGTTACAATCATATACTGATACGGTCTATTTTGTATTATATATTACCAAGGAGGATATGTGGTGATTGCAAATAATGAAATAAAAGATTTAAACAAGAAGACTGATAAACAACGTCAGGATGAAGAACGTGCGGAAAAAGAAACACGTGAAATTATTATAAAAATAAAAGATGGTGATAAGACTGCCTTTGCAAAATTAGTTAAACTTTATCATAATCAGGTTGCCTCCTTGGCCTACAAAATGGTTGGTGACTATGACGAGGCGGCTGATATTGCCCAGGATGTTTTTGTAAAAACAAATCAGAATATATGGCGTTACGATGAAACCAAAAAATTCTATACCTGGCTTTATCGTATCACTATAAATGCCTCGATTGATTATAAACGAAAACATAAACGTCATTACCATGAATCAATTGATCGCGCTAATAGTAAAGCTGATGATAAATTTGCCACTCCTGAGTTATCATTTCAGAGAGGACAAATTCGCCAATACATTGATGAAGCAACCGAGGGTCTCAATGAAAAACAGCGTTCGGCATTTGTTCTTCGGGATGTTGATGGTTTTAATATTAACGATGTCGCCGACACCATGAATATGCCGGTCGCAACTGTCCGTTGGTATCTTCACCGGGCCCGAGCATTGGTAAAAAAAGATTTACTTAGAAAATGCCCACATCTGCTTTTGGCGCTTGGGTTCAAATAGCCATATAATTGTTGATGGCTATTGCTTTTGATTTTTTATTTTGATTGATTTCTTGCTGATTCTTTTCTTTCTTCCCTAAACAAAATAAAGTTATAGCTATGGCCAAAACAAAAGAGATCAATCTAAACATATCAGGTATGCATTGTGCGGGTTGCGCAATGGGTATTGAAAAGGACCTTTCAAAACTTGATGGAGTTGAGAAGGTAATTGTAAATTTCGCAACATCCACATCCGCTGTTGAATATTTTAGTAATCAAACAGATGAAAAACAAATAATTGACAAAATCGGTGATCTTGGTTTTAAAGCCGAAATAAACAATTCTGAAGATTTAGATAATAAAAGCGAGCATGTTGAAGCCAAAAACAGTTTTTTATTATCCCTGGCCTTAACTATCCCGATTGCTGTAATCAGTATGAAAGATATATTATCATTGGCTCTGCCATTTGATAAACCAACAACCGGTTTAATTTTATTTTTCCTGACTCTACCCGTTTTTCTGTTTCCGGGTCGAACTATTTTTGTCGACGCTTTCAAGCAATTGAAACGCTGGCGGGCCAATATGAATTCACTTATCGCGCTGGGTTCATTATCGGCCTTTCTTTTTAGTGTTTGGATCACAATTGAGTCATTGATATCATCAAGTGAAATATCCGACTTTTTCTATTATGAGACATCGGCGATGATTATAACTTTGATTTTACTCGGTCGATTTCTTGAGAGCCGTGCCAAAACTAAAGCTCGCGATGCCATTGGAGCCTTACTCAGACTTCGCCCGGAAAAAGCGATTGCGATAATAAAGGATGAAAAAATTGAAATAGATATCTCCGCAATCGAAGTCGGGATGATTTTATTTGTTAAACCGGGTGAAAAGGTACCTGCCGATGGTTTGATAATAGAGGGGGAACCGGCGGTTGATGAATCTATGATCACCGGCGAATCGGTCCCGGTCGAAAAACAGATAGATGACGAAATTATTGGCGGTTCAGTCAATGGAAACAGCTCATTTAAATTCAAAGTAAATAAAACCGGTGAAGATACATTTTTGAGTGGTGTGGTAAGATTAGTTTCAGAAGCCCAAAACCGTAAAGCGCCGGTTCAAAGGCTTGCTGATAAAATCGCTGGCATTTTTGTACCGGTTGTGATTCTTGTCTCTATACTAACATTTGGTATTTGGTTTTTAATCGATCCGCAAAGTTCCATGCTTTTGACGGCACCGGTGGCGGTTCTTATTATTGCCTGTCCCTGCGCGCTTGGTTTGGCAACTCCAACGGCGATACTTACCGGAACCGGGTGGGCGGCCCGAAGAGGGATCTATATTCGTGGCGGAGATATTTTAGAAAATGTTGTGAAGGTTGATTATGTAGTCTTCGACAAGACCGGAACTTTGACCGAAGGTAATTTTGAAGTCGTCGCTGTAGAAACAATCAGCGAAAAAGATGAAGAAGATAAAGTTGAGAGAAAAATGATCCAACTGGCCGCATCGGCTGAATCTGGTTCGACGCATCCTTTGGCTCGAAGTATTATTGATAAAGCCAAACAGATGGAAATAGAACTTTTTCCTGAATCTGATCTGACCGAATTTCCCGGGTTTGGACTTCAGGCTAAAGTAAGAAACAGTATGGTATTGGTCGGCAATAAAGCTACGATGGAAAAAGAAAAGATTGATATAAAAATGTTGACCAAAAAAGCCGGCGATGAAATGGAAAAGGGTCATACGATTGTTTATGTGGCGATTGATAATCGGGTAATTGGATTTCTGGCGTTGTCAGATAAAATCAGAGATGAGGCACCACAGGTTTTAAATGAAATCAATCAGACTGGTCGTAATGTTGTAATTCTGACCGGAGATAATTATTTGACAGCTAAAGGAGTTGCCAAAACACTAACAGTTGGCCGATTTGAAGCCGGAGTCAAACCGGATCAAAAGGCAATAATCGTTGAGACATATCGCCGGGCCGGGTATAATGTTATGATGGTCGGCGATGGTATCAATGATGCCCCAGCGCTGGCCTCGGCTGATATTGGTGTTGCTTTGGGTAGCGGGACCGATGTGGCGATTGAATCGGCTGATATTATTTTGGTTCGAGATAATCTTGATTCGCTGACGGAGGCTTTCAAAATATCCAGTATGACTTATCGAATAATCAAACAGAATCTATTTTGGGCGTTTGCATATAATGTTATCGCGATTCCGGTAGCATCCGGTTTGTTTTATCCGGTTTTTGGGTGGAGCCTCTCGCCGGTTGTGGCGGCGGCAACAATGGCGTTTTCATCGATATTTGTTATCTCAAATTCATTACGACTATTAAAATCTGAATAGATATTTGTTCGAGCTCTGTGGACCGGATCGCCCACAGCTTCAAATTACGTGCTGTCGGGTCGCCGTACCCGACAGTAATATATAGTGTTGCCGATTATAAAACATATTGACACGACACAATCACCCAATTATATTTATATATGTCCAAGTTATTGAAGTATTATTCTGACAAAAATTACAATAAATAATAATAAATATCGGGGAAGTTATGGATAGTCTTACTGTTTTATTGGAACAAATTATAAATGTTGAACCTAGTTTTTGGTCAATGTTTTTCGACTGGATTGCAAGAGTTGGTCCACTGTTGGTAGCAGTGTTAGTGCCATATTTTACATTACGGCACACAAAAAAAATGAAAAAACTGGAAATTTCTGATTCTGAAAACGCACGGCTTTTTAGGCTAAGACATGATATATCTAATAAGACAATTGAAGTAATGGCAAAATCATATCATCTTGTACATAAATACAACAGAGCATTAAATGATTTCGGAGGTGCTGACCAATCAGCCCAAAAAGAGATATACAAGCAAATTATTGAAGCTAGAATTTATTGGGAGGGAAATTTATTCTATCTTCCCAAGGCAGTTAGAGGAAGAGTGATTCGATTCACCAATATTACATTAACTTCTCTAAATCCAGCAGGGCGTAGTTTAACAGCAGATGCATTTCAAGAAGTAAGTAACATGTTTACAGATATAGAGCGGGCTTTTGCTCGATTAATGGAACAATATAATTTATTTGATGAATTTGCCAACGAGGAAACTAATATCAAGTAGAAATTGTATCCTACCAATTTTGCTGGGCCACCTTAGCCTAATTAAGGGATACAAATTCACTCTATTAAAATTGAAATATGTTTAATAAATTTCTTGAAATAATAAAAATGATATGGGGACTTGGGTATATAATATTTTTCCTTGTAATGATATTGAACGCGATTTTCCCCGACTTTTCAATGTGGATTTTAATTCCTTCTGCAATTGTAATATATGTATTTATTATTTTTACCTATGTTTCAATAACTGAAATATCAAAAATAATCAAAGGATTCAAAGAGAAACAGCGAAAAAAAAATGAATTATGCCCTCATGGTATAAAGGGTGGATATCATTTTGATTTATGTGAAAATTGTATTGAGGATAAAAAACAAGAGGAAAGAAGAAAAATAAGTGAAGAAAAAGCAGCTCAAGTCAAAAATGAGATTCTCGGTAGGGCTGAAAAACTAAGGAATACTGAAATCAGAAGACTATCGAGAATTAATATTGGTAAACTGGAATATTTACTATCACTCGATCCAAAAGAATTTGAAAATATAGTAGCCAAGATGTACAGCAACATGGGTTATAAAGTAATTCAAACAAAATTCTCCAACGACAGAGGAAAGGATGCTATAGCAACAAAGAATGGGAAAAAATACTTAATTGAATGTAAGCGATATGCTCTCGGAAAGAATATTGGCCGACCACCAATGCAAAAATTCTTTGCAGCAATGTTTGAAGAAAAGGCAGATGGTGGTATTTTTGTTACGACATCCGATTTTGCCTCAACTGGAGTGAAGTATGCATCAGAAAATAAGATTAAACTAATTAATGGTGAAGAATTATCAATTATGATGCAAAAAGCATTTCCAGAAGAAAATAAAAATCAATTCAATGTAATGTGTGAAGAATGCGGAGAAGTATTAATATTTGCCCTCACAGACGAATCAAATGAGCATCTTTGTTCCAATGGACACGCAGTATCATCATATAATACAATTAAAAATGTATCGGTTAAACTTCTAACAGGCAAAAAATACTGCAGAAGATGCGGCAAAGAACTGAGAGTCATCAATAGCTATCGGGGTACGTTTTGGGGTTGCTCCGGTTATCCAAAATGTAGATATACGGAGAACTATTAACCTAAATCTGTCTCCCACTTTTGGGCGTTTATGCTTCCCCATCTGTTATATATTGCCAAGTCTCCCCAATTGTAATATTTATATAAAACTATGGCTGATGATAATACAATTTCTACATTTATCGGGCTGGGGAATATTGGGGATAAATACGCACAAACCCGTCATAATCTTGGGTTTGATGTTCTTAGTCTATTAGCACAAAAATTAAATATCAAACCGTCATCTGGCAAAGGCGATTATTATATAGCTGAAGATGAGATCGACGGAGATATAATCCGTCTTATCTGGCCAACGACATATATGAATAATTCAGGATTAGCGGTAAAGCAAATTATAGATAAATATGAATTAAAGCCTGAAGAAATAATGATATTATGCGATGATATTCATCTCCCGCTTGGCAGAATCCGCATCCGGTCAAACGGTTCGGATGGCGGTCATAACGGTTTGGGGTCGATCATTTATCATCTTGAAACCGAGAATTTTCCCCGTTTAAGGATGGGTGTCGGGCCATTACCAGAGGATTTTGACCAAATCGAGTTTGTTTTGGGCAAATTTGATGATAATGAACGCGAAAATGTCATGAAAATGCTTGCCAAATCGGGGGAAGCAGTATTATATTCGTTAAAGAATCGCCTCGAAAAGGCGAAAAGTGAATATAACATTAACCCTGCTTCGGATACCACGCAATAAATCCGGGGCCGTTTGAACCTTTAACGTCCATAGGGAGGATCTTGAATGCGTACCTACGAATCTACGTTTAT
>JAAERC010000876.1 GCA_024230695.1 Candidatus Zixiibacteriota bacterium | reverse complement strand
TCCAAGGTACTGAAAAATGAAACACAATACTTTTTAAGGACTACCGTTCCTAGGAGAATTATTCCTACTAACCAGACCTGCATCAAAACACTTAAGATACCATTAGCATCTCTATAAATATAGAATTCGCTATTAAAAAGAGAGGTTAAAAAACTAATCAATAAGGTAACCAAGGCTATCACCATTGCACTATACCAGTAGGGCGGTTGTTCCGGGCTGCGGATGAGTCTCTTTATGAGGTTGCCTATTTCATCTAATCCAACATCTATCAGTGTTTTATACTCACCAACTGTCATTTCCTCTCGTTTCTTAGTCGGTTTGATTTTTTCAGCCATTGTTATTCGCCAATCTAATTTTAAGACATTCCTAACCTGCGTTGAGCGGTATAACGAATTAAGGATTCATGCGGCGCGCTCCAGCAACGAGACTCCAAAAAACGGCTACATCTCAGGCCCGAGGCCGCACAAAACCCCAGAAATAAGCCGCCGCATAATCCTAGTTGGACTAAGCCGGTCAATTCTATTTGGAATTTAAGGCCAAGTCGCTTCTGCAAATCAAAGCACTTGACTCAAGTTGAGGCTGGGATTGGACACAGACCCAAGCCAGCGTAGAAAAACATATAATCAAAAACGGGTCAAACCAGAC
>JAAERC010000875.1 GCA_024230695.1 Candidatus Zixiibacteriota bacterium | reverse complement strand
CCTGATGAGAAGGCCAAAGCATCGGCAAGAGTTGTTTTGCCGCATCCACGCTGGCCAATCAGTGCCACATTTCTAATCTGATCGGTGTCAAAAACTTTCACCGAGGTTCCTCCTTTTAACAAGACTTTATTATATATAAGCTAATTAGTATAATCACACTAGGCGGTTTTGTCAAATTGTTTATCAAAACACAAAGCCCCCCGATACGGAGGGCTTTTTTAAAATAAACATATTGTCGGCTTTGATTGAGTTATTCTTCGGGACTTTCTCCCAAAAGAGCTTGTTTGGTTTTATAGAATTCATCCTGAATATCAGCAATTACAATGGCAAGTTGATTTTCTTCAATCTCTATATATTCTTTATAGGTCGGATCTATAGTATATGATAAACCATCAACACCGGTTCCAATTCCTGCCATCATGGCCAGAACATCGCCAAGGTGGACGGTATATACCAATGTTTTGTATTTATCATCAACATCCAAAGGATGATGATGAAATTTAATGGCATTGGCAAGCTGGTCGGGTAATTTCCAGTGTTGAGCTAATTCGTAACCAAGTTCGGCGTGGTCCATGCCGGCAATACTTTTCTCAGCGTCGAGGAATGAGCCCTCGCCTGAATCAATATGTCCCATCATCTCTTCAGTTTTTCCTTCGAGTATGACAGACATGACTGATTTACCAATATCATGCAACAGACCGGCAGTGAAAGCCAGATTTGAGGAGGATTCTTTTATTGTATAGGATGATAATATTCTTGCCCCGATAGCAGTGCACAACGAGTGATCCCACATCTGCCCCGCTTCGGACATATATCCTCCGAGGGGTTCATTAAATACTTTTGGGGCGCATGATTCAATGGCTATACCCATAATCACTTTTTCACCCATATTATTTATTGCCGCCATTACTGAAGTAATGGGTACCCTTGGAGAAAAGGCGACTGAGTTTGCCGCTCTTAGAATCTTAGAGGTCAAGATGGCATCATTTTCAACAATACCAACGACGTCACGAACTGAATAGTTTTCTTCTCCAAGAAGCTCCATTAGTCGTGTACTTACTACCGAAAGCATCGGCATCTCTTTGACTCTATCCGCTATTGATTTTGTAACTATCATATTTTCCACTTGCTCCTTCCCGGGGAAGATAATGTTACTTCTCCGGTATCCACACTAACTTCCATAGTCCTACCAATATTACCGCCTGTATCTTCCGCATTAAGTATCAGGCTGCATTTCCAAAGCAGTTTTTTTATAATCAAAACATTTCTTTTCCCAATATTAAATGTATCATTCGGGTCATTTATTTGGGCTCCTCCCGCGATTTTTACTGTCAGACTTCGTCCGCCTTTGGAACCTAGTTTAATCATCGCTTTGGCCAATAGTGGAATTGCCGTATCAGCGTACCGCCCCGGTTTATTCCCTCCGCCGCCGCTTCGAACAGTTGAATCCGGAAGAGCAATATGGCCCATTGCGGCAATTTTAAGTTTTGGATCCTGAAGGACAACCCCTACACAGGAACCAAGAGCCATAGTTTTTATAATATCTTCAGGTTTATCTGAAATCGCAACATCACCAATTCCAATATATTTTATTCCCACCTTGGCCCCATGGCTTGCATATTCTTACTCAAAATGTGTAGAACCCCTTTAATTATGAAACATATAATAATTATATCGGCTAATATTCCCGAATAATTACAAATAAACTTAATTGTAGTATAGTGCTGGGTCACAAGGGATTACATCATTTGTAAAACCAAACAAAAAAATACCAATAATTTCCAATAAATCAATCAGGAAATCACCGGTTTAAATCAGTTCTGTATATTGGATCTAAATCAGGATGTATTCGGTTGGCATTATAGATGGTGACTAAAGTAATATAGATATAATCAGTATTGCTAATATACTAACGAATTTATGTAAAACCATAGCTACCTCATGTTTCAAAATACTATTTAATTCAATTTAAAAGTCATTTAGGAATCTTATTTAGGTTTTAATTAGGCTATTATAGAATATTTTTGTCTACTGTTATATTGATATTTTTTTATTCCAAATTGTGAATTTTGAGTTACAATAGATATTAAACATTATATCCGGAGAGTATGATTGAATAGACAAACAGACATTTCAGGAAAAATGATATTCACGGCTGACCTTCATTGCGATACAGTATTACAGATGATAAGAGGGTACGATATATCAAAACGCCACAAAGATTATCATATAGATATTCCCCGATTAATTGATGGCGGTGTTGATTTACAGGTTTTTGCCAGCCTGGCTCATAAATATAAAAAAGGTAAATCAGAATTTGATGTTGTTAATGATTATATCAATTGCCTGAAAACTGAATTTGCCAAAAACAGTAATAATATCTCCATTTGCCATACGGCCAATCAGGCCATACAAGCCAATAAGGATAAAAAGATAGCGGCTGTTCTGGCGATTGAAGGTGGAACTGCACTTACTAATGATTTTGAGACCATTGGGTATTTTTATAATAGAGGTATCAGGTTATTGACACTTGTTCATGAACAATCAACTAATTGGTGTATTTCGTGGTCAGACAAAAATCCTACTTTTAATGGTATCACCAAACTGGGTAGAGAAATTATCGCCGAGATGAACAGAATGGGAATGATAATTGATATATCCCATTGTGAAGTCTCATCGGCAAATGAGGTTATTAAGGAGAGTCGATTACCGGTAGTTGCCTCTCATTCCTGCGCCAATTCATTATGTTCCAGCGGGCGGAGCATGAAGGATGACCAAATTAAGGCGCTTGCCGACAAAGGCGGCGTTATCGGTGTAACTTTTATTTATTTTGTTTTATCTCAGGAACTAAACAGGCGTACAACTGAATTAAGGGAAAAATATCCAAACGAGATCAAAAAAATATCAGAACTATTTGTATCAACTATATGTGAAGATAAATTACATACAGAACTAAAAAAACATGCTTCAATTCTCGCAGAATTTGAATCTTTTTCAAATCCACAAAGAACATCGGTAAAAACTGTCGTTGATCATATTGATTATATTATTAATCTGGGCGGAATCGAGTGTGTTGCTATCGGTTCTGATTTTGACGGAATGTCAAACCCGCCACTTGGTCTTGAAGATTGTACTGGGATGCCAAATATTACAAACGAATTATTGGAGCGTGGATACAAAGAGAATGAAGTCAAAAAGATAATGGGTGGTAATTTTATGCGTCTGTTTAAAGATGTTTGCGGATAGAAACAGTATTAAAAAACTAGATCTTCCACTTAGGTTTTCCAGGTGTGGATAAAATGATCTCTCCGTTGCCTACGTTCACTTCCATAACACGAGTGATTTCTTTTCCAGTATCCTCAGCCAATACTGATAGGCCGCATTTAGTAAGAATGTTTTTTACAGCCGCTACATTCCTGTCACCTAAATTAAGTGTTTTGTTTTCATCTTCTAATTGCGCTCCGCCTACAATTTTTGCAACGATACTTTTCCCGCCTTTTGATCCCATTTTCATTAAAGCCTTAACTAAAAGCAGTATTCCAGTGTCTGCATATCTGGCCGGCTTGCCACCATCGTTTCCACTTCTGACACTGGAATTGGGAAGGGTGACATGGCCGATTGCGACAGTTTCAAGCTCTTTGTCATATAACATCACTCCAACGCATGAAGCCAAAGACATTGTTTTTATAATATCGGTTTTTGTATTTGAAATGGCAATATCGCCTCTGCCAATATAACTAATGCTCATTTGAAACCTTAATTTTGTATTCTCAAAGTACTCTAATTATGCAAAAATTCCCGATAATTCATAATCAGAAATATACTAATATATCGTCCAACTTATCAGATGATTAACTGTAATAAATATTAATTATCACTAATTTCTCATTGCAGAAACTATACCATTAAGGTATGGATCTATTTTTTTTTCTGGACTTTTTGCTTGTTTTGCTTTTTGGCCCAACTATCACGTAATCCAACGGTTCGATTAAAAACAATCTTTTCAGATTTCGAGTCTTTTGAGTCAACGCCAAAATACCCCTGACGCATAAATTGGTAATACTCGCCAGGTTTGGCTTCCGCCAATGATGGTTCCAGTTTGCATGACTTTAATAGCTCAAGTGAATTTTGATTTAAATTGGCAGTAAAATCTTCATCTTCCAGTGGGTTTTCCTTAACAAAGAGACGATCATACAGACGTATTTCAGCATCAATGGCATGTTGCACCGACACCCAATGCAAAGTACCTTTTACTTTTCGACCATCGGGTGAGGCACCGCCTTTTGATGCAGGATCATAAGTACAATGAAGTTCGACAATATCACCGTCGTCATTTTTAATTACTTCATTACAAGTGATAAAATAGGCATGTTTGAGTCGTATTTCCCGGCCGGGTGCGAGCCGAAAGAATTTTTTTGGTGGATCCTCCATAAAATCATTCCGTTCAATATATATCTCGCGTGAAAAAGGCACCATCCTGGTTCCATCAGATTCATTTTCAGGATTATTTATTGCTTCAATATCTTCGGTTTTATTCTCCGGATAATTATCTATCACAACTTTGAGAGGATCCAAAACCGCCATTACCCTTTTGGCTCGATAATTTAAATCATCACGAAGACAATGTTCCAACAATGCGACATCAACGATACTTTCCCGTTTGGCAACTCCTATCTTATCGCAAAAATTTGTAATCGATTCGGGAGTATATCCTCGCCGGCGGAGACCGGAAAGAGTGGGCATCCGGGGATCATCCCAGTCAGAGACTAGATTTTTCTCGACCATTTCCCGAAGTTTGCGTTTGCTTAAAACGGTATAACTGATATTAAGACGGGCAAATTCAATCTGCCGAGGATGATGAATATAGAGCTGTTCAATGAACCAATCATACAATGGGCGGTGATCCTCAAAACTAATATCACAAAGAGAATGAGTAATTCCCTCCAGAGAATCAGACTGTCCATGTGCCCAATCATACATCGGATAGATGCACCATGTATCGCCGGTACGATGATGAGTTGCTCGTAGAATTCGATAAAGCACCGGATCGCGCATATTTAAGTTAGGAGAAGACATATCTATTTTTGCCCGCAGGACTTTTTGGCCATCCTCACATTCGCCAGAGCGCATTTTTTCAAAAAGATCAAGATTTTCCTCAACAGTACGATTGCGGTGGGGGCTTTCTTTCCCTGGTTCGGTCAGGGTGCCGCGATACTCGCGGATCTGCTCGGCATTTAGGTCGTCAACATAAGCTTTACCATCATTAATGAGTTTAATGGCATATTCATATAATGTATCAAAATAATCAGAGGCAAAAAAGAGGCGGTCCTCCCAGTGCCATCCAAGCCATTTTATATCTTCTTTAATAGAATCAACATATTCAACCTCTTCCCGGCTTGGATTGGTATCATCGAAACGCAAGTTACATTTTCCATTAAATTGTCTGGCAACACCAAAATTCAGACAGATTGATTTGGCATGACCAATATGTAAATAACCATTTGGTTCCGGTGGAAATCGGGTGTGGATTCTACTGTCATTTTTTCCATTATTAATATCTTCTGAAATTATGTCACGTATAAAATCTGATGTTATATTTTCATTTTCATTCATAATGTTTTTATTCCAATTTTAAATTATCAATTTCCGCAAATCTATCAGTTTTATAACGGATAGCCAAGTTAAATATTTGGGTGATTATTAGCTAAGATTAATTTTCTCGATCGTTCTTATAAGATTGTTTTTATAAGTGGCGACATCTATGCTACTTATGTGGCCTTTAATGCAAAAATTCTTCTTATTCAATTTTTCAATTATATCCAAACATTGATTTTTATTTTTCAGACAACCGATTGTCATATGAGGATCAAATGGATATTCGATACTTAGCTCAGGAGCAAGCAAATCTGTGTAAAGAATATCATGCAATTCAGTTATTTGTTTTTTGCCTTTTTCTGGCACCAAAAATATGAACCATTTTCCTTGAAATAGTTTATTGGATAATTTAAAACGGATTAGCTCGATATCGATTTTCGGAAAGCTCTGGATTTTGGGACGGATATGATTTAGTAATTTGTCTTGTTTGATTTTTTCTGTTGGGAATATAAATGTGACATGGGCATCTAAAAGATTAAATCCATCATTATCATATTTTTTACGAAGTGATTGAATCCAATCAAAATCTTTTTGAATTAATTCGGGATAGCTTATTGCAATTAAAGACATAGTATATTAGCGGGGTAATCCCATTTTATCAAGAAGAGCCAGGTACCTTGGATTGTTTTTATATTTATCAAAATCCTCAATAAGCATTATCAGTGTTAAATAGAAATCATGTGCTTCATATGCTCTATTGAGCCACTCGAACACCTTTTCATCATCATCAATAATTGCATAAAGCATTGCCACGGCCGCAAGAGGAAAGGTAATATCGTTTGGATTCTTTTCAATTTTTATAAGATATTGTGTCACATTATCAGTTTGATTCAATCTTGCATCCATCCAAATATTGAAATAATTTCCCCACATTGAAGACTGTAACGCATCAGAGCTAAATTCCTTTCTGGCCTCGGCAAACATCCCTTTTTTGAAATAAGTCAATCCCAAATGCATCCGAGTAAGGATATCCGATGAATCAATCTTTTTGGCCTTATGAAGTTGCTCAAGCGCATTATCATATTGTCCGCGATAAAAATAATTTATACCATATGTGAATATATTGTTAATATATTCCGGGGATAATTCCATTGCCTTTTCAATCATCTGTAAAGATTCATCAAAACGCCCCTGACGTAAAAGAAGGAACGAATACCATCCTAATGTATTACTACGGGTAGGGTCTATTTCAATTGCCTTTTTTATCAGTTCTTCGGCAATATTCCATTCATAAAATTCAGCCTTTTTGTTGGCCAGATTTATAAGAGTTATTAATGATAATGGATCTAGTTCAAATGCTAATTCCAATTCTTTCAAGGCATCTTCAGGTCTGAACATCTTATCCAATGTCAAAGCATACCATTGATGCGCAGTAGCATATCCGGGATTTAGTTTAATTGCCTTTAAAAATCCCTTTTCAGCTTGTTCATGTTTATTTTCATCCGCTAAGATAAAAGCATATGATACATAAGCTTCAGCCAAATTGCCGTCAAGCGACAGAGCCATTTGTGCTGCCTCTTTGGCAATGGGTAAGCATTCTGTATCGGTAAAATTGCTATAACCGGGAAGGACTGCATAGGCATCGGCTAATCCAGTAAAGGCTAGGGCGAAATTTGAGTCAAGATTTATTGCCTTCTCGAAATAATCAATTGCCTTAAGTAAATCTGCTTCTGTGCGTCTGTTCCAAAAATGTCTTCCTCGTAGATAAAAATCGTAAGCCTCCAAATTATCCGTATGATGCTTGACCAGAGTTGATTGGTCATCAGTAAGAAGAGTAATTTCCATTGCTTTGACAATTTCGCGGGAGATCTCATCCTGTATGGCAAAGATACTTTCCAATTCTTTATCGAACGTCTGCGCCCAGAGATGGGCGTCGTCGGCGACATTAATCAACTGGGTCGTAATCCTGACTCTTCCCCCCTCTCTTTGAATACTCCCTTCAAGGATAGTGGCGACGTTTAGTTCCTGCCCGATTTCCTTGAGGTTCCGTTCGGGATTTTTATAACGCATCACTGAACTCATAGAGATAATTTTTAGGTCTTTTAATTGGCTTAACTTGCCGATTATTACATCGGTCATGCCATCACAGAAATATTCCTGATCTTTTTGCTGACTAAAATCACGGAATGGCAAAACGGCGATAGAATTTTGCCACTGGTTTTTGAAAGCCAGTTCGGTCTGAGCCGAAGTTGTTTCCTGACTGAGATCGTAAATAAAATATCCGCCGACCATAATTACGGCAAAAATAAGGCCAAAGGCGACGATCAAAGGAGCTTTGGAACGATTAAATGGTACTATTCCCGGTTTTGAGTCATCGATAAGTTTTTGCAGATCTACAATGATATCTTCAACATGCTGATAGCGATTCTCAGCATTTTTCTCCAAGGTTTTGGAGATTATTCTCTGGGTATCGTTTGGTAGATCGGACTTAAAGCGAGCCAGTGGTTCGGGTGTGTCATCCAGAATTGCTTTTAATGTCGCGGCCTCACCTTCCTTTTTAAATGGTCGCTGACAGGTCAGCATTTCGTATAAAATAACGCCAAATGAAAATATATCGCTACGGTTGTCGGTTTCATGGCCTTCCACCTGTTCGGGGGACATATACCCGATAGTCCCGAGGGTTGAGCCTGTTTTGGTAAGTTTATCCGAACCGGCGATAGTGGCCAGACCAAAATCAACCAGTTTAAGACAGCCGGATTTATCAATGAGAATATTGGATGGTTTGATATCGCGATGGACAATGCCAGCGTTATGAGCCTCTTTTAATCCATAACAAATCTGAATTGCCAGCTTGACAATTTTATCTAACGAACAATCCTTTTTCTTGAAGAAATCACCAAGAATTTGATCACCAACATATTCCATCACAAGATATGGTCGGCTGCCGAATTCACTTACCTCATGAATGGTTACTACATTGGGATGATTCAGTTTAGCAACTGCTTGCCCCTCTCGTCTGAAACGTGCCTTATGCTGTCGGTCAAAGGCAAATTGAGGCGGTAGAAATTTCAGCGCCACCTGTCTGTTTAATTTAGAGTCTTTGGCCAGATAAACATCGCCCATACCGCCGGAGCCAATTTTTTTGATAATTTTGTAATGACCTACTTTAACACCCTTAGTAAGGGCAACAAATGAAACGGTCCGGTCATTATCTGAATGATTTTCCGGCACCTGACAATCTCTCCATTAAAACTTTTTTATTCAAAATATTATCGAGATAAAAAAATACTTCTCGCCAAATTAATTGGCAACAAAAAAATGTATCCATTTACCATATAATATTTGATGAAAAATATTATCAAACGCAACATTTGAGCGTTTTTCTCGTCTATTAATTTATAAGATTAGCATATCAAGGAGAAGAAAAGATGAAAAAAACAATAACTACATTGTTAGTAGGATTACTACTTTTGGCATTTTGCGCCACATCCTGGGCAGATGGAGAAAATACCAGCACAGTTTTTAAGAGTAGTGGGCGTAGCGGGATTTATTATGGCTCTCACAATTCCTTTAGGGGATTTGAGGCGTTGGAAGCTTTGGACGCCCTTGGTGAGCTTGATGATTTGGACGACGAATTGGAAGATTTAGATTTAGAGCTGGATCAGTTGGACAATGAACTAAGTAATCTAAACTATTATCGAAATAATAGGCATAGATATAGTAAACAAAAATACAGTTATAATTATAATTATGATTATGACCATGACTTTGATTTTGATTTTGATTTTGATTTCGATGATGACGATCATCATGTTATTCATTTTGGTGATTTTCATAATTTTAAGTATTGCAACAACATGGATATTGACATTGAGGACGGAGAAGTTTATATAACTCATTCGGGACATAGATCT
>JAAERC010000874.1 GCA_024230695.1 Candidatus Zixiibacteriota bacterium | reverse complement strand
TCGCCTTGAATAATTACCCCGTTCCCAAAAGATGGCACACATGGACTTAGGTTCTACCTCTGCGCCGTGATAATGTTTCTTGCGAAACCGACTCCTATCATACTTTTATAGAATTAAAATATGAATCTTCTTATCAATAATAAGTTCTTTCTTAGCATCCCTTATTTGAATTGACGACGTTTTATTATGTCGATAATTTCTCTCGTAACCATATCCATTTACCTAGCAAATCTCAGCACGGCTAATCGTACTTTCATCACATTACGCCCCGCTTTACCAGAAGGTTGACAACCCACCAATAGGGGTATTAGCTAAATTATAGGTCATTTAGGAAAGCTCGTTTGGGTTTAATTCCAAACTTATTCCTACATCTTTTGAGTTATAACGTAGAATGAAATTCATTCTTTAACGCCCTGACTTTACGTATGATTTAACCTTCTAAATCAGTACTTTTAAGCCAAACGGGTCGCAGTTCTACCTTTTCACCGTGGTAATGTTTCTTGCGAAACCGATTCCTATCATATTTGTACGGCGTTAAAATATGAATCTTCTTACCAAACATAAGTTCTTTCTTAGCATCCCTTATTGAGAGTGACGATGTTTTCGTATCACGGTAATTTCTCTCGTAACCATATCCATTTTCCTAGCAAGTCTTAGCACGGCTAATCGTACTTTTCTCACGTTACACCCCGCTTTACCAGAAGGTTGACAACCCACCGATAGGGGTATTAGCTAAATTATAGGTCATTTCGGAAAGCTTCGTTTGGGTTTAATTCCAAATTTATTCCGACATCTTTTGAGTTATCATATAAAATAATAACTACTCATTTTATACCCTGACCTTTCGCACGATTTATCCTTATAAACCAATACTTTGGGTCAAACGGGTCGCAGCACCGTTCTTGAGCCGCCGCTAGGTCGGCTCCAAGACCAAGTTAGCACATTTTTGGGTTTAATTTGGGCCAGATTTAATTCGAGCCTGACCCCTTTTCTCCTATCCAATGACCACAATTAGCCGATTTCGGGGCTCAATCACACGGCCTACATTCTCGATTCCTCTAGCTTCACACGTCC
>JAAERC010000873.1 GCA_024230695.1 Candidatus Zixiibacteriota bacterium | reverse complement strand
CAGTTGATTTCGGCCGAATCGAATCTAAACTTATCCCGCAAAAGGCTAAAATCATTTCTGGGGCTTCCGCTAAACGAGAATATTTCTTTAATAGCCGATCTTTCAGATACCTTCTCAGTGAATCTTCCCACTCTTGACACTCTAATTATAATGGCTATCAATGAGCGGCCCGAATTAAAACAGGCAAATCTAAATAAGCGGGGGCGCAAGAAAGCTGTTAGGATTGCTAAGGGGGATTGGTTATACCCGAATATTTATGCCAATGCTACTTATCAGATGACTGGTTCAAGTCAGGATATTAAATTTGATGCCGGAGATAGATCGGATTCATGGGCTGCCTCGCTTACTGTAAATATACCAATATTTGATGGAGCCAGAACAATCGGCGAAGTCCGTAAGGCCAAAGTAGATTATTATCAGGCAAAACTGACTGAGCAACAACTTCTTGATGATATAAAATTGGAAGTAGAACAGGCATATGATAACCTTATTCAGGCCGGCAAAGCGCTGGAGACACAAACCGAGACTATAACATCGGCCGAAGAAGGAAAACGTATCGCCGATTTAAGATATGAATCGGGGATTGGGACACAGCTGGAAGTATTATCGGTGCAAACCGCTCTTACTCTTGCAAGAACACAGTACATTCAAACGGTACATTCGTATCGTTTGGCCAAGGCGGCTCTTAAAAAAGCAACCGGATTTAATATTGATTAGTGAGGTATAAATGAGACAGACAAAAAATAAGTTAAGCTATGGTTTATTAATTCTATTGGTGGCTTCTCTTTGGTTAGCCTGCTCAACAGCCGAAGAGACTGAAGTAACTGAAGTAACTGAAGTAACTAAAAATGCAAAAGAAGAGAAAGCGATACCGATCAGGGGTACGCTGATTAATCCGTCCTCAATGGAACAGCAGAAAACTTTTACCGGTACTCTTGAAGGTGAAAGGCAGGCGGTGATCAGGGCCAAAATTTCCGAAGCTGTTGAAAAGATAGATGTTGCCGAAGGGGATGAAGTTAGAGAGAATGCTGTTATTGTCAGACTTGACAAATCGGGACCATCATCGAATTATCTTCAATCAAAATCAGTATTTCTAAATGCCAAGAAGAATTTCAAAAAAATGCAATATCTTTTTGATGAGGGGGCTATATCAGAATCAAACTTTGATGGTGCAAAAACCGATTATGAAATCGCCGCGGCTAATTTTGAAGCGGCTCGGCAGTTGGTTGAACTGAGGACTCCAATTTCCGGCACAGTTACTTCAATAGATTATTCGGTAGGCGATTATGTTGATCCACAAAAAAATATAGTAGCGACAGTAGCTACTATTGATAAGCTGAGGATAAAACTGGGCGTTAGTTCCACCAATATTGGATATTTTAGGGTTGGCGAATCGGTCAAGGTCTTTGTAGAAGCCGTTAATGGATTTGAAGCGATTGGAACGATCGCAATGGTGGCCAGTTCGGCTGATCCCAAGACCAGAACTTTTCAGGTTGAAATCGAGATAGACAATACTGGCCATATTTTTAAACCGGGAATGTTTGCGCGTGTTGAAGTAATTATTGAAAGCTTTAATAATATTTTGGTGGTTCCTCAGAAGGCTGTCTTGATCCGTAATAATAAAGAATATCTGTATGTGATAAATGATGGCAGAGCAATTGCAAAGGAAGTTATTCTGGGTGCGGGATTTAGTGGTATGACTGAAATCAAATCTGGATTAAATCCCGGCGATACAATTGTAACTTTGGGGCAGGATTATCTCAGCGATAATTGTCTTATCAAACTTACCGAGTTATCAGTAACATCGGGAGAGGAGATGGAGAATTGAAATTAGCCGAAGTTTCCATACGACGACCGGTTTTTACGGTAATGATAGTTCTTGCCCTGATGGTTCTGGGGTACAGCTCATTTACCGATATGAACGTCGATCTGATGCCGGATGTCGACT
>JAAERC010000872.1 GCA_024230695.1 Candidatus Zixiibacteriota bacterium | reverse complement strand
TCGCACAATGCCATTATTAATATTATGATTTTGCGTAAGGCATCGAAAAGGACATTGATGTCAGTTGGATAGTGCACGTCTGTTTCTGTAACAGTAGAATCGCAACTGGCTCTTAATCCTTCATCCGCCTTTTTTCCCACAATTTTATGACCATAATTTACTGTTATTTGGTTAATTTCGTCGAGAACTTCGGGAGTAAACAAGGCCACATTATCTTTAATTGTTTGCAATGCATACTGATCATCCCAATTAAGAACACTATGGCCTAACATCAATCGTAAGTTCTTGTGATTATTAGCCAGTTCATGCAATTTATCGTAATCTATATTACAATTCAATTTCAACATTCCTAACACAAATATTTTCCACAAATTCATACCTTCCCGACCATTCATTGGGTCTACATTTTCAGGGACTAGTCCCATTAGTACTGTAAATATGGCATCTTTTGTTTCCTTATCGGAATACATACTTTGTATGCCGATGAGCAGTTTGGTTATCTCATCCCTTGATTTCAAATCAAATTCAATTTCTTCGATAGCAACTGCGCCAAAAGTCATCTGCGGTTCCATTATTTTTCTCATTTTTTTCTCCGAATGTTTACTACGATTTAATTACATAATTATTTGCAATGAAAACGTAGAAGATTAATTTTCTATTAAAATTAGATAGTTGATAGCATACCATGAAGCATTTGTAAAGGATAAATTGCTACATTTTAAAAAAATGTAGCAATGATTCATCTGTAAATAAATGGCTAAAGTCCTTGGCATTACAAGCGATCAGTATTCTCGGTCAGACACTATTTATATTTGCCAATAATTGACTCTATAATATCAGAAGTTCCCAACATGATTTGTTCCTCTGGAATCATGGTTCCTTCTTCAATTATATACTCAACCATCTGCTCTTTGAAGTCCCG
>JAAERC010000871.1 GCA_024230695.1 Candidatus Zixiibacteriota bacterium | reverse complement strand
ATTCCTGTCAGCCTCGACGACCGAGCCGGCTATCAGACAGGTTCCAAATTCCACCGAGAGATTTTTTAGGTATTCCAGATGATCCTTTATTTTTAATGCGGTTCTACTAAAATCAGTATCGGATTCATTGATCATGCAGTACTCGGGTAAACAGACAAAATCAGGCCTTTGCTTGAAAATATGGAGTTTCTGTTCAAGACTAAGCTCCTGCCCCAATTGAGTTTGCACTGCCGTAATTTTTATTAACACTTAAATCTATTCTCCTCTATCTCCATTATACGCATGGACCACGAATTTTGTTACTCATTAAACATGTTGAAATCAAGAAAGACCATAAAACAAATCATCTCCATTATCTAAATTTTGTTATCATTTGAATCTTCCATTTATACTGTTTTCAGTTTTTCTGTAATTTTTCTTAGTTTTGTCAATTATTTTTTAATTTATCAATTTTCACTGACAGTAGTTGTCAGGGGTAGTGGCGATATTGCGATCATGAGAATAAACATAAAACAGACTAAAGTCCCCTTATGAGTGGAGGGATGCCCAAACCCTGCTTTGGGATCATTGTTGGGACCCGGTAAAGGTTGATTTTCTTAAATCATCCTTTTTAAATCCAGAACAATATGATTCCGGCAGAATCATGTTTTGGAAACGGAGGACTGTGTGATTAAGTTGTTTTGGTAATTTATGTGGGGCTACTAAAACGAATCATCCTGCAAAAGTTGATTGGAAACCTTTTTGGTTGCTCTTTTTAAGGTTTTCGGCTTAAAAACATCCCAAGATCCCGAGCAGGAGTTAATTAGAAGACGTCATATTAAAAGATTAATGGACGCAAAATTAAACCAAAGGACAAAAATTAAAGCCGACTCAATAAATAATGAATCGGCTTTGAGATATGCTTAATATATTTTATTAGTCGTCCAAACCATCATCAACTTCCGGTAAACGCCCACAGTCGCTTCTCCATCGTCCGAAGAAACATCCCATCATATCTTTAGCGCGGTTTTCGTGATAATGTCCCTTCAGCACACCAAGAATGTTACCATTGGCATCATAGTAATGCCCCCGGAACCAACCGGAATGATTATGATTTGGAGATAATGAATTACCGGTATGATACTGGCCTTTGATCAATCCTTCAAACTGTCCGAATTTATCAACATATTTGCCAAAAAACTTTTTTTCGCCCCAGGTTCCTCGCAGGTGACCTTTTAAAATATTACGATGACTCATCCATCTACCATAGAAAATATTTTCGCCAGCTTCATCCTGTCCCCAGCGCCCGGCCAAAAATCCTTTGGGACAACCTATTCTATCTACTTTGAAGGCATGAAACGCAACCCCGCTGGAATCATCCATATAATAAACAGTGTCCATAGCGGCCATATCAGACGCATCAAAACTGATTTCAAACGGTCCGGTGGTAAAAGAAACTGTTACCGGTTCGGCCACAATGGTATCATCCAGTTTGGGGATAATAATGTTGACAAATATACCATCATGATGCACTGTTGTATATGAGACCCATTCAATTAATTTGCGTTCGGTCCGTTCAAGAATATAATCTTGCTGAGGTTCAAAACGGATCAATCGACGAACGACTTCCGCTCCTCGTGAAATTGATAAAGAACCTGACCAATCGGTGAGTTCGGTTACCGTAGAGTCAAATCTCAGTTGTCCCCATACTATTTTGAGAGCATAAATATCTGCCTGTTCATCGGCTAGAACCGAGTCGACCTCAGATGTTGCCAACATCGGGTCATCAAATTCGGTATCATCAACCATTTCTGAAGCAATTACCTCAGAACCAAAAGCAGGTTCCTCATTGCTCGGTTTGAAACCGCCAAACTCCTCAGAGATGTCTGTTGTGCTGCCGGATGTCGAATTATTACTACACCCACCAATTAATACAACAAGACTCACCATCAGGATTGTAATAAACAGTTTTTGTAACATGAAAACCTCCAATAATAAATTAAGTTTTATATTTTCTATTTCATATATAATCACATCAAAAAACATTCCAAAAACCTAACAGGCGACTCCTTCTTGCTGTTCAACGACTTACCGTTATTGTATTATCTATCGTGTCTTCAATTGAACATATTGGTACATATTATTTGTCCCGGATGGTTCATTCAACCCATAAAAAAAGCCGCCTCAAAAGGCGGCTTTTAAAAATATCAATAATTTACATGTTTGTATAATTGGGGCCGCCGCCACCTTCAGGAGTAACCCAGGTAATAATCTGATATGGGTCGGCGATATCGCATGTTTTACAGTGGACACAATTTGATGGAGTTAACATCAGTTTTT
>JAAERC010000870.1 GCA_024230695.1 Candidatus Zixiibacteriota bacterium | reverse complement strand
CAGGCTATAGCCGAAATACAGAGATTAGAAGCAAGCACTGATAGTTCCGGGGGGCAATGATAAATGAATATACTTGCCCTTAACTGGCAGGATATTTCTAATCCATTGGCCGGCGGCGCAGAGGTGCATCTAGAGGAATTGCTAAGACGTATTGTGGGGATGGGGCATCAAGTAACTCTTTTTTGTTCCGGTTATGACGGCGCAAAACCGGAAGAAACAATTGCTGGAGTAAATATCATTCGTCGAGGTAATAGATTTAATTTTAATCTGATTGCTCCATTTCATCTGAGAAAATTAGTAAAAGAAAATGACTTTGATGTTTTGATTGAAGATATAAATAAGATCCCATTTTATACGCCCTTCTATTTAAATATTCCGACACTGGTTGTAATCCCGCATCTGTTTTCAACATCTGTTTTTAAAGAGATCAATTTTTTATTGGGTCTTTATATATATCTTGCTGAGATGCCGCTGGTCTCTGTGTACAAAGGACGTAAATTTAATGTAATATCGGAATCGACCGCCGGGGATATGGTAGAGAAGGGGCTTCCCGCCGACGATGTTTCGGTGATCCACTGCGGGATTGATAATTCGGTTTATAGTTATGATGATAATGTTGGCAAGTTTGAAAAACCAACGGTGCTTTATCTGGGGCGAATTAAAAAATATAAATCAATTGACCATTTGCTTTATGCTTTTGATAAGGTACAAAAAAACATACCCGATGCTCAATTGAATATCGTTGGTGCTGGCGATTATCTTGATTCGTTAAAGGAGCTGGCCAGCAAACTTAAATTGACAGATAAGGTTTCATTTGCCGGGTTTGTATCTGAAGAGAAAAAAGTGGAGTATCTTCGGAGAAGCCATGTGGCTGTTTATCCATCGTTGAAAGAGGGATGGGGACTTACTAATATCGAAGCTAATGCCTGTGGAACAGCGGTTATCGCGGCCAATTCGCCGGGGCTACGTGATTCTGTAAAAGATGGTGAAACAGGTTTTTTATATGAGTAT
>JAAERC010000869.1 GCA_024230695.1 Candidatus Zixiibacteriota bacterium | reverse complement strand
TCAGTTTGTTGTTTTGTCGATTGCTGTTATAGCCGGATTTGGGCTTGATTATATTATTGGAAAATTGAAAGATACAGTACCATCGATTAAGCAGATCGTTATTGCCTTAGTGGGATTGATTCTTCTTGGTAATTTTTTAGTGAATCTGCCTAGTTTTAATACGATCGATTATAAATTGCCGAAAAAACAAACTTTCAGCAAAGAGTTCCGACATGAGATAGGTGATGCCAACGATATCTATCGAATTTTCCAGCGTAACCGCGGATCATTGATGGCACCCTGGTTATCGGCTTATAAGGAAAGCCGGGGACTTGTCTCGCAGAGTAATCAGGTGGCAATGGAATACATAATGTCGGGTAAACTTCAGGTTATTTCAAGAAACTATACGCCAAATTTAATTGAGTATGAAATCGATCCATCCTCCGACGGGAAAATAATTTTTGGCATCGGCTATGACCGGGGATGGTCCTGTACCGATGGACGGGAACTACTTGAAGAACATGGATTGGTGGCTACCAAGTTTGATACCTTTGATAAGAAGATTATACTTACTTATACCACACCCTGGTTTTATACCGGGTTAATTGTATCAGTTTTGACTTTGTTGGTATTTTTGATGATTCTATTTAGTTCTAAATTTGGGGACAGGTACAAATCGATACTTAAGTAACGCCCAAATAGCCTCGACACCATCGATCCATCTTATCTTTTTGCCATCTTCAAATTTTCTTGGATAATATGCAATCGGTATCTCATGGATTTTAATGTTATTTCTGCCTAATTTGGCTACCAGTTCGGGACAAAATTCAAACCGTTTACATTCCAGTTTTAAACCTTTCATAAGATCGGTGGTTACCATCTTGTAGCAAGTCGATTCATCGGTTATACCGTTAAAAAATAGAAGCCTGGCAATTAATGTTAATAGCTTTCCGCCCCATAAATATCGGTAGTAAGAGATCCCGCTTCCCTGATTTAATATCCGCGAGCCAAACAAAGCCTGGGCGTTGTTCTTTTCGGCCGAGTTAACCATTTTGACAATATCGTTGGGATCATATTCAAGATCGCCATCCTGTATTATTGTATATTTACCAGTGGCAAATTCCAGCCCGGCCACAACAGCATCGCCCTTGCCAATATTATGTTCGCGTTTGATAATTTTGACATTATTTCGGCTGGCAAACTGAGCAATTATCTGGCCGGTGTTATCGGTCGAGGCATTGTCGATAATAATCAGCTCGAGTTCAAGTGGAAGCGCCAGTACTTTTTCGGTGATCTCAGCGACAGTTTCCTGTTCGTTGTAAAGCGGCATTAATATAGATAACAACATATTCTAATATAAGGAAAAATCGAAAAAATCAAAGCAAGACATTAAAGATACATTTTGACAAACTCGACCCGGCTTGACTTTTAGGTATCATTTTGCTATACAATAAGTTTAATTGAATTTGCTGAAGAGATTGTCTCGGGAAACAGATTTCTATTATAATTTGGGATAATCCAGACAGAATTGAGAAAAACTAATAGAAGAATGAGTATTATTGTATAAGAATAGAGGACAATATGACAAATTCGATAATTGATAATAAAGCTCAGATTGGTTCCGGCACAACTTATGGTAATTTTTGTGTAATCGGAGCTGATGTTATAATTGGGGCGGGTTCTGTTATCGGAAATAATGTTATTATTCATACCGGTTCAAAAATCGGGAACAATGTCAGGATCGACGATAATACGGTTATTGGAAAACTGCCGATGCGTGCGGCCAATTCTGCTGTTACCAAGGAACAGGAATTGCCATCGGCAGTAATTGGCTCTGATTGCATAATTGGCACATCTGTTGTTATCTATCGTGGAGCTGAGCTTGGATCAAAGATTCTTGTGGCTGATTTGTCAACGATTCGCGAAAATGTTACAATTGGAGATTTTAGTATCGTTGGACGGGGTGTAGCAATCGAAAATTATTGCAAAATAGGGAAATACTGCAAACTGGAAACCAATGTTTATATTACTGCCTATTCCGAACTTGAGGATAGAGTTTTTGTGGCTCCCGGTACGGTAACATCGAATGATAATTATGTCGGACGGACTAAGGAGCGATTCAAACATTTTAAGGGAGTGATTGTGAAAAAAGGCGGCCGGATTGGTGCCAATGCAACAATTTTGCCGGGGAAAACCGTCGGTGCCGATGGTCTCGTGGCGGCCGGGGCACTGCTAAGTAAAGATTGCCCTAATAAGAAGATTGTAATTGGTTCACCGGCTAAAGTTTTGCGTGATGTCCCCAAAGAGCAACTTTTGGAAAATCAGGGTTGGGAAGATTAGAGGAGAAATTATGGCAGTCCCATTGTTAGATATGAAACGTCAGTA
>JAAERC010000868.1 GCA_024230695.1 Candidatus Zixiibacteriota bacterium | reverse complement strand
AAGTACAATATTTATAGGCGGTCCACCGCTTGTTAAGGCGGCGACTGGTGAAGTTGTCTCAGCCGAGGACCTTGGTGGTGCCGATGTTCACTGTCGAACATCTGGAGTGGCCGATCATTACGCACAAAATGACAAACATGCATTATCTATCTGCCGGAATATTATTGAAAATATTAACCGGCCTGATAAATTTGAATTGGATATGGGCGATGTGGAAGCGCCGGCTTATGATCCCGATGAGCTGTATGGTGTTGTTCCGCATGATGTCAAAAAACCGTATGATATTCGCGAAGTGATCGCGCGATTGGTTGATGGTTCCAAATTTCATGAATTCAAAGAACTGTATGGTGCTACGCTTGTCTGCGGATTTGCGAAGATCATGGGTTATCCGGTTGGGATACTGGCTAATAATGGTGTTCTGTTTTCTGAATCTTCATTAAAAGGCGCGCATTTTATTGAGCTTTGTACATCGAGAAAAATTCCGCTTTTATTCCTTCAGAATATTACCGGGTTTATGGTCGGTCGTCAGTATGAAGCGGGTGGTATTGCCCGTGATGGCGCTAAATTAGTACATGCGGTTGCCAATGCTCAAGTGCCTAAATTTACTGTTATGGTCGGTGGGTCGTATGGAGCTGGCAATTATGCTATGTGTGGACGGGGATATTTCCCGCGTTTGTTGTGGATGTGGCCCAATTCAAAAATATGTGTTATGGGTGGTGAACAGTCAGCCGATGTTCTGGCGACTGTCAAAATCAAGCGATTGGAAAAAGAAGGCAAGAAACTGACACAGGATGAGATCGATGCCATTCGTAAACCGATTGTTGATAAATATGAATCAGAATCAACACCGTACTATTCAACGGCTCGACTTTGGGATGATGGTATAATTGGGATGACTGATACTCGTGAGGCACTTGCGCTTGGTATTTCAATGTCACTCAATCAACCGATTCCAGAGCAGAAGTATGGTGTCTTTAGGATGTAATATGAGTTATAGTACAATTAAATATAAAATTAAAGATGATGTTGCTTATGTGACATTTTGTCGTCCTGAAGTGCATAATGCCTTCAATGATGATCTTATTTATGAAATGACTGATTTGTTCGGCAAACTTGAAAATGAAAAATCTCTTCGAGTAGTGGTCCTTACCGGTGAGGGGAAATCATTTTGTGCCGGAGCCGATTTGAATTGGATGAAACGGGTGATCACTCAATCATTTGAGGAGAATCTGAAAGAATCAAACGATTTGGCCAGTTTGTTTAATAAGATATACAATTTCCGATGTCCGGTAATTGGTCGTATTAATGGCGCCGCTATTGGTGGCGGAGTCGGTTTTGTGGCTGTGTGCGATATTGCAATCGCAGCCGAGACAGCTAAGTTCTCATTTTCAGAGGTCAAAATCGGATTAGTGCCGGCCTGTATTGGTCCGTATGTGATAAATAAAATCGGTGAGGGTAAGGCCCGCGAGTTTTTT
>JAAERC010000867.1 GCA_024230695.1 Candidatus Zixiibacteriota bacterium | reverse complement strand
GGGGAGGAACCGATTTTTTCCTTGATTTATCCTGGAACGTAGTTACAAAATTTGTGGTGTTCAAAGAAACACTTTAATAAAAGCCGTTTGGCGTAAAAGGAGCTTGACCCGACAATTTTACAGAAAAAAATTTGCATTATCAACCTTCTCAAACTGGGAACTTCCAAAAGACAAGCCATCATGACAGCGATTAGTCGCAGGGGACCGTGGCATCTTGCCAGGACCATGGCAACACAAGCCGGTATGACCAATGAATGGTTATCAGAACAAGGGTTAATATCTGTCAAAGATCAGTGGGTGAAGATACATTACCCGGCCACGGCCCGGTAATCTTGATGAAACGCCCTGTGCGGACCCGCATGCAGGGCGTTGTGGGGGCTGGGGGATTAAAACCCCCGGCTACCCGATTATAAGTCTTTAATTTCTTTTTGAAATCGTTGAATTAATGTTATTATTATGTTCTTTCCATAAATCAATAATAAGCCTAATACCATTTCAACAATAGTAGCAACTATAGCACCAATCTGGTTACCACTATACACAAAATCTCTTCCTAAAAAAGATTTTGTGTATTTGATACTTACAACATGATTGATTAAATCAACAGTTGAGAAAATGAGAATATATAACCCCAAAATTGCGATTAACAAGGAAGCAAATTTATTGATATCGATATTTTTTATTTCAATAAATTCATTTTTTGAAACATGGTTTAAAAACAAATAAGGCTTAAACCACATAATAGCAGCAAAAAACAAAAAAACTAAATTGGGTAAAATTACAAAAACAGTAATATAATATAGGTCAAAATGAGAATTAGGACCTAAATCAATAACATATAAAGGTACTCTTTCAATTACAGTGACAGCAATAATTATTGCTCCTATTCGCAAAGCAATAATTAACATACTTTTAGAAGTCATAGTATATCCTTGAACTTATAATGCCCGAGCTAACGGGCAAATTTGTCATTAATAATGAGCTCGCTCGGTTATTAGTGTAAATTTGTCGTGTTCAGCGGTTGGTTCACAGGTCGCGTAGCGGCCTGGGGGCCAATTGATGAAGACGGGTTCCCCGGTAGCTCGGGCATTCAAAGGTTGCGCAGCGTAGCGGAGCGACCTTTGAACGCATTGCTCACGGGGCGCGCGCTTTTTGCGCTCCCGTGTAGCAAATTGTGTACGCCCGGCATGGGCGTGAACTTATGGGGTGTAAGTCCCCTATACGTGAATCCTGTTG
>JAAERC010000866.1 GCA_024230695.1 Candidatus Zixiibacteriota bacterium | reverse complement strand
TTTTTATTCTTACCCGATGCCTCATAAGCAATACCCAAATGATATTGCATCTTAATATCCCAGATATCACTAAAATAAAGCCAAGAGGAATAAACATGTTTCTGATTTTCAAGAATTTCAATTGCTTTCTCAAATTGACCAGTTTTAATTAAACACCTACCAAGCATATAACTGGAATAGAATCTATCTTCTTGTTTCACATCTTTATCAAAATAATCAAGCGCCTTTTCATAATTACCCCGTGCAAAGTTATCCAATCCGGATGCCATCAGATAATCCCTGGTCTCCCCACCGGCGTCTGTAGAAGTTTCCTTAAGAGTCTTTATAAATTGATTTGCCTTGTTTGTGTCTCCATTGCACTGCAAAAGATAAGCATAGTAATATTCAGAATGAAGTTTTTCATTTGGAAGTACTGTTTTAAACATTGTTGAATAATTGTCAAATGATTCCAGAGCACCGGAATAATCTCTCAGTTCGGCGAGAATCTTGGATTTCATAAAATAAGCAAAGACATTTATTGATTCATTCCAATGGATAGTTGAATCGTCGTACTTTCCGTCAGCAATTAAATCTAATTCATCTATGGCTTTTCGGAATTGACCCTTTAACTGGTATATTGATGCTTTCCCAAAGCGACCCATTCGCTGAAAGAAGAAGTCATGCAATGTTGAAAGCTTTTTGAAGCAATTTTCAGCTTGATCGAAATCGCCAGCCGAGAGGTACAACCTTGCAAGTGATCTTAGAGAGGGACCGTAATCTGGTTTAATTTTTATGGCATCCCGAAATGATTTTAGGGCCAGATCATCCCTCCCCATTTGACGATATAGCTCACCCTTGGAGTCATAAGGATTAGCTTCATTAGGATTCAAGACAATATATTTATCAATAGTTTCAATTGCCTTTTTATTCTCTCCAAGGTCTTCATACACATAGGCAAGGTGATTCAAAACCTCGCCAAATTTGGGATCGATCTTAAGGGCTTCCTTGTCATAAAATACTGCGCTGTCTAATTTCTCCAATTGGCGATAGAAAGATGCGATTCTGCGATAAATGGTTTTGTCATCAGGATAAAATCTTAAAAGCGGAGTCAGTTCACCGATTGCTTTTTTAAAATCACCTGATAAAAATGCCATCTGGCTTTTAATAAATTGTCTATCAGTACGTCCGGCATGTTCTGAGTATTTCATTGCTTGTTTAATAAAGCCTTTAGCGTTGTTTCCATATTGAATACGAGACATATAATAATGCGCCATCGCCAAGGTGGAATCATATTGCAGAGCACTCCAAAAGTAATTGCGTGCCTCTTCGTTATAAAACTTATTGTAATTCTCAACACCCTTCAAATATAGCTGATAGGCCTTTGGTGATTTAGTCGTAATATCAGATACCTGTCGATCAAATTCCTGTCCCGCCCCATCAGGAAGCGGTAGATCATCTTTTACCAGCTTGGACATTCGGTCAGTCATTGAAAATATATCTTCATTTGGCTTCCCGATTATCCTTTGAGAACCAATTATATTTCCTGATGAAACATCAACCAACTCACCGGTAATAATAAATTGGGATTGATTCTGTATAATAGAACCGGTTAAGAGCCATTCGGGAGAAATTTCATTGGCAATTTGACTGGCACTGTTTCTATCAATTTTTTGCTCATCAGAAATACCCAATGAATTTTTAGCATCCTGAATTCGTTGACGGGAAACAACTCGGAAATAATCAGATTCCGATAAATCGGTAATCAGAAGATTCCTGATAATAGCTGCAGTTCCTGCCGAATCGGATCGATCCCCGATATTCTCAAAAAATAGAATAGCCAGCCGATTTTCAACCGCAAATGCTTCATCAGTTGAACTGATTTCTATTTTCCATGGTTTTAATACCAGAATCAAGGCAATAATTAAAACTCCCAAAACAGGAGCAAATCTCGCAATTATCTTTTTAAAACCAAATTTAGACATATGAGTTTCTGAGGATTTACTCCCTTTGGATGATGCCAATTCAGATATTGTCTCACGTATTTCGGAATTTTCCTGTAGCTGTCTTATGACCGGCCGGAATTGTTTAAGCTCATCGAGAAACTCATCGTTTTCAATAAGGAATAATTCAAGCTCTTTGATCTCATCATCCGAAATAGCGATCCCAAGTTCATAGGAGTGAAGCAATTCCAGGAAACGTTTTTTGTCCATTTCCGTCATTATCTTATATCTCCTTTTTCAAGGCATTGTTTTAATAATGACCTGGCCCGAGAAAGTATAACACACACATTGTTTTTACTGATTTTTAATTTTTCGCACATCTCTTCGGTTGAATAGCCAAGATGCTTAAGGTTTATAATTCTGGCATACCGATTGTTAGCGCTATTGAGTTGTTTTAAACATTTTTTCAATTGCCTCATTAATATAAGATCGGGCGAGTTATTGGATTGTATATGCAAATCACCAATAGGTTGTGTCAGAGAAACTTTTTGGGATTTTTGCTTTCGATAATAATGAAGCAGCATGTTTTCCATAATACGATATGCCCAGCTCGAAAAACTTATTTCAATTTTGATTGATCTATATTTTTCGGCGACAACCATCAGGATGTCCTGAACAATTTCCTCTGTTTCTTGCCTGTTCCTAATCCTTAGTTCCACCAAAACCGAAAAGATGTCATCTAT
>JAAERC010000865.1 GCA_024230695.1 Candidatus Zixiibacteriota bacterium | reverse complement strand
TGACTTCAGCCAAAACAGTTGATCCGGCCGTCATTATCAGCAGAGCCGCCAAAGCAAACATTAGAAATGCGTTTGATAGTTTGTTGGAGTTCATAGGTCCCTTCTCATTTGTTTATATTAATGGTTTTTAGTTCCTACTTATAGATTGTCAATTAATACTAATACGTAAAAAAAACAAGGGAAGTTGCCGAGATATTTTGGATTATTTTTGAATATCTATTAATTAACCGAATGATTGCCAGCTTGTTACATCTTTGAATGGTGAATCGCCATAAAACCGAAATAAAGCCGTTTATATGAAACATCAGAAAATCCGGCTTCATTTAGAATTTTGGATAGTTCATCGGCAGTATAAAATCTTGGGATTGAGTGAGACAGATAAGCATATCCCGCTTTGTTTCCAGATAATGCCGCACCGATTCTTCTGACAGTGATTCCAACAAAAAGATACATCAGTTTTCTAAAAAACCAATTAGGCGGTTGGCTGGTTTCGAGATTTATAAACCGGCCAGAAGGTTTTAATACTCTTTGGAATTCGGCGAAAGTGCTAATCAGTATTTCACGATTAGTATTCAGATTACGTGTCGCAAATGAAATGGTTATCAGATCGATCGAATTATCGGCAAATGGCAAATGGCGGGCATCGGTCAGGACAAATTTCACATTTTTAGTCTCTGGTTTTTGACGAGCAATGTTTAACATAGGCAAAGAAAAATCTGCCGCGATCAAGGTTGTGTTTTCTCCTGCCTTTTTGCTCAGGTTAACAACTGTTTCACCGGTTCCACTACACATATCCACCCAAGTAGCACCGCTACCATTATTGCCTTCGGCACCTTCCAGTGCGATTTTGGTTGCATGTTTGCGGCATCTGATATCGGCGCCAAAAGTTATGAGGTGATTTATTAACTCATACCTTTTTGGTATTTCTGAATATATTTTTTGTAAACCTTTGTTCATCTTTTTTTACTCAACTCAGTATTATCGGGGAGCCAATATACATTATCTTTTATTCACCGTCAACCCGCATATTTTATCTACTTGCTTTAATACGATGACATTGACATATTTAGATGTACTTTATTATTAATTGGGAGAATTT
>JAAERC010000864.1 GCA_024230695.1 Candidatus Zixiibacteriota bacterium | reverse complement strand
GTTGGAACTGGTTTAACCGTTAGTGAAGCAGGTACTATCTCAGGTACACCAACAGCAGTTGGGACAATCAGTTTTACTGCACAGGCCAGTGATCAGGGTGGAGATGTTAAAACTCAGGCTTATGATATCAATATAAATGATGTTGTTGCAATTACAACCACCAGTCTTCCTGAGGCTTATGATACCAAAGATTACTCACTCCAAATTGAGAATACCGGCGGAACAGCTCCGTTGTCATGGGTTGATGTCAACGACGATTTAGATGGAACAGGATTAACTTTATCTGAGGGCGGACTATTATCTGGCGCGCCGAGTATTGGCGTCACAACTATTAATTTCACTGCCGAAGTCGTCGATATGGCCGGAAGTTCTGACAATGAATTATTTGACCTGATTATCAATGAGGCCTATACTTGCGGTGATACAAATGATGATGGGAATATTGACATCTTAGACATTATTCTACTTGTTAATTATGTTTACAAAAATGGTGACCCGCCGGTATTTATTCAATCTGGCGACGTTAATTCGGATACGATCCCGAATGGTGAAATCGATATTCTGGATATTGTTCTTTTAGTCAATTTGGTCTATAAAGACGGACGTGAGCCTGTCTGTCCATAGTATCTTTTATTAGAAATAAGATCGTTAATCAAAAAGGCCCGCAATTGCGGGCCTTTTTTTGTTGGTTAAGTATGTTTTTATATGGTGCAAGCTGGTTCATCACCATTTTTATATTTGTAGTTTATTAAAAGAACAATATCAAGGATGTCAATTACTGTATCGCTATTGACATCAGAATAGCCAAAAGGCGATGGCTCCGGCCCGCCCTTATATTTGTAATTGATTAAAAATACGATATCGAGAATGTCTATGTTATCATCATTATTTGAATCACCGCAGATAAAATCGCACAAATCCCCAATTCCATCACCATCGGTATCAATTTGCAGAGGATTAGGAACACCTGTGCAGTTATCTATTTCGCCGCACCGAGTTGGATCGGAACCGGCATCGGGGTAACCATCTTCATCGCTATCGACACAGTATTGAACATGGGCATGCATTGCAACATCTTTGTCGATCCATTGCTCGTAGGTTACTCCATCAGTTGAGAAATATGAATTGCCGGAAAACTCATACATATAATAAGTGAGGTAAAATTCATTCGCAAAAATAGGGAAGAATTCATCCACGGAACTGCCCCAGGTCAGATCGACTAAAAACGTTTGATCCGGAGCCAGTGCTAATGGTGAGGAAAGTTCGACATCAAAAAAACCATAGGCACTGATTTCAGGAGTTGCGCCTATAGTCGTTGAACGCAAACCTACCGGAGAGTTATCAATCATATCATCAAATATTCTGATTGAAAATGGTATTGGCGTGACTGG